>JAUJMI010000501.1 GCA_030446945.1 Longimicrobium sp.
GCGCTCCGCGTCGCGGATGCGGGCAAAGGTCATCGGCGAGGTGATGCCGTTCAGCAGCGCCGTCTGCATCCCGAGCACCTGCTCGTGGAAGGGGTAGTCGATGCGCCCGTTGACGGTGGTCTGCTCGCCCCAGTGGCTCCAGCGGTTGGCCCCCAGCTTCGAGAGCACGTCCTGCGGAACCGCGAACGCCTGAGGTCCGAAGCCGTACTCCGTCAGGAAGGTGAGCGCCTCGCGCTGCCGCGCGCGCGGCACCGGCACAAAGGGCGCGCGCCCCTGCGGGTCCGCCACGTGGTCACGGTAGCTGTACTGCCCGCCGATGTACTTCACGCCCGTCGACAATGCGCGGCCGTACTGGACGAGCAGCGTGTTGAAGGCGTCCGTCAGGTCGGCGTAGCGCGCGTTGTCGGCATGACGTGCCGCGGAAGGCGCGTCCACGTGTCCGCGATGAGCTGCGCGCGGCCGCGTCCCCACGCCAGCGGGTCGCTGCCCAGGTCGTACGGGTTGACGTCGGGGTCCAGCGCGCCGGGGCCGCGGGCGTCCTCGTCGGTGCCGTAGGCGTGGCCGGGGAGCGCCGCCTCGCGCGCTACCAGCGCCGCGCGCGCGGCATCGGGCGTGTAGCCGTAGGTGATGGCCCAGCGGTCGTACGAGCCGACGCCCGGGTTGTACACGTAGCCGCGCGGCTGCCCACCGGGCGACAGGTTGAGCCCCGGGTACTCCATCACCGAGCTGAAGATGCCGTTGGTCTCCGCCCAGGTGCGGTCCTGCAGCTTCTCCAGCGGGGTGTCCGCCGAGGAGCGGAAGTTGTGGCGGAGGCCAAGGGTATGGCCGACCTCGTGCATCGCCACCCACTTCAGCGCCTGCGCCACGTACTCCGCCGGCACGGCGTCGTTGGGCCCCGATCTCGCCGGAGCCCGCGAGCATGGCGCGGAGGAGCGCGCCCTGTGCGCCAAGCTCGCTGGCCAGCATCGCGTGCTCGCCCAGCGCGGCGGCGCCCCGCTCGGCGAACATCTCGTCCACCGCGGCGCTCGGCGAGACGGGCCACTTCCATCCCCATCTCCCGCAAGCGTTTCCCTCGTCCTCCGAACAGATGCCGAATCTAACCTCTGTACAAAGTTGGGTCAAAGCGGTGGGAGCGCACGGGCGCGACCAGACGGAGGCACGGAGAGGCTCCTCCGTGCCCGCCGTTCGTCGTCTGCCGTCCGCTTACCGCGGGGCGGGGCAGGCGCGGATGGCGCGGGGTTGCGGCGCGTCGCCGGCGGGGGTGAAGACGGCAAGGTAGCCGCTCCCCTCCGGCAGCGTGTGCATCGCCGTCTGCCGGTATCCGGCCGCGGCGAGCTCACAGCGCAGGAGGCCCGGTGGGGTGCCGTGGCGGGCGGTGGGGCGGTCCAGGTCCACCACTGCCACGCGTCCGCCGGGGCGCACGGCGGGCCGCAGGTTGTGGAGAAAGGCGTACGGCTGCTCCACCTCGTGGTACATGTGCACCAGCATCACCAGGTCGACGGAGGCGGGCGCGAGCCGCGGGTCGTGCGGCTCGCCCAGCGTGAGGGTCACGTTGGAGAGCCCTTCGCGGCGCACGCGGCCACGCAGCTTGCGCAGGTACTCGGGCACGATGTCCTGCGCGACGACCTGCCCCGCCGGCCCCACGCGCCGCGACAGGCGCACCGTGTAGTAGCCGCTCCCCGCGCCCACGTCCGCCACGCGCATCCCGGGGCGCACGTCGAGGAGCGCCATCACCGTGTCCGCCTCGCCGGCCCGGTCACGGCTCTCCTCGCTGGACCACGTGTCGGTAACGACGCCCGCCACCGGGCGCGACGGGGCGGGGAAGTCGCGTGCCGGCGCCCCCGCGGGTGCGAGCATGGCGATCCCGTCGTCCGGGGCCGGCGTGCGCGTCTGCCCACACGCGCCGAGCAGCAGCACGGCGGCGGCAAGCCGTCGGGTGGCGTTCGAGGGAGCAGGCGGGAGGAGGGTGGCGATACGGCGCATCGGGGGAACCCAACTGGTTACTGTAAGAGACCGGCCGAGAGCGCCACCGTGCTCCTTGCGGGCTCGGCGGGTGCGGGAGCCACTTCGAGCCACCGGGGAACCGGGGAACCGGGGAACCGGGGAACCGGGGAACCGGGGAGCACGAACTCGAACCGAATCCCGGGGACCATGTACCCAGCCGACGATATCCTGATCCGCGTGCGCCTGGCGACCGAGCAGGCAAGGCGCTAAAAGCATCCGTCCCGTCCACCTCGCCCGCGCGCATGCGCTGCAGGAGCGCCTGTGGGCACGGCGGCCCCCCGGCATCGCCCGTGACGCGACGATCCTCGAGTTAGGCGAGGTGGCGCGAACCAGCCGGCTCCTGGTGGAGGACGCGCGCGAGCACAGGCGCCACTCCCAGCTCCTGATCGAGCAGTCGAGGTGGCGGAGGCAGCGCAACCCGCGAGAGCGGGATTGACGCGGGTCAGGCGGCGCGGCACACGCATACCTGCCGCGCGCTTCCACCCTGAAAAGGCCCTCGCGCGAGGCCCCCGTA
>JAUJMI010000120.1 GCA_030446945.1 Longimicrobium sp.
CGATGCTTTTTGTCTGCGGTTCTCCGCGCCTCCGCGTCTCCGCGTGAGATTGCCGTTTCACCGCGGAGGCTCCATTCTCAGCGGGTTCAGTCGCACGGACCCGTCCAACCACGATGCGAGCTCCCATGACGATCCGAACCCCGCTGCTGGGCACCGCCCTTCTCCTGGCCGCGTGCGTGCCCGCCGCGCCCGTGGCCGATCCCCAGCCCGCGACGGCGCCCGCGCCCGTCGCCGCGCAGGCACAGGACTCGATGGCGCCTCGCGTGGCCGCCTACAAGCCGGTGCGCCTGACCGCCGATCTGAGCGCCCTCACCCCCGCCGAACGCAGGATGATCCCGCTCCTGATCCAGGCGGCGCGCGAGATGGACGACATCTTCTGGATGCAGGCGTACGGCAGCCGCGACTCGCTGCTGGCTTCGCTGCACGACCCCAGCACGCGCCGCTTCGCCGAGATCAACTACGGCCCGTGGGACCGGCTCCAGGGCAATGCGCCCTTCGTGCCCGGTGTGGGCGCCAAGCCGCTGGGGGCGCGCTTCTACCCGGCGGACATGACCAAGGAGGAGTTCGAGCGCGCGGTGGCGGGCGGCGGCGCGCGGGCGGACTCGCTGCGCAGTCTGTACACCTTGGTACGCCGCGAGCGCGGGCGGCTGACGGCGGTGCCCTTCCATGTGGCGTACGCCCCGCAGATGCGCCGCGCCTCCGCGCTCCTGCGCCAGGCGGCGGCGCTGGCTCCGCAGGCGTCGCTGCGCCGCTACCTGGAGGTGCGCGCGGACGCCCTCCTCAACGACCAGTACCAGCCGAGCGATTTGGCGTGGCTGGACATGAAGGACAACACGCTGGACGTGGTGATCGGCCCCATCGAAACGTACGAGGACGCCCTCTTCGGCTACAAGGCCGCCGCGGAGGCGTACGTGCTGGTCAAGGACCTGGAGTGGAGCCGCCGCCTGGCGCGCTACGCCGCCTTCCTCCCCGAGCTCCAGCGCGCCCTACCCGTCCCCACGGAGTACAAGCGCGAGACGCCGGGCACCGACAGTGACCTGAACGCGTACGACGCCGTGTACTACGCGGGCCGGTCCAACTCGGGCGCCAAGACGATCGCCATCAACCTCCCCAACGACGAGGAGGTGCAGCTGCGAAAGGGGACGCGCCGCCTGCAGCTCAAGAACGCGATGCGGGCCAAGTTCGACGCCATCATGGCCCCCATCGCGCGCCTGCTGATCGCGCCGGACCAGGTGGCGAACGTGACCTTTGAGGCGTTCTTCGAGAACACGATGTTCCACGAGGTGGCGCACGGCCTGGGCATCAAGAACACCATCAACGGGCGCGGCACGGTGCGCGAGGCGCTGCGCGAGCAGGCGGGCGGGCTGGAAGAGCAGAAGGCCGACGTGCTGGGCCTCTACATGGTGACGCAGCTCTCCCGCCGCGGCGAGATGAGCGGCGCGGACATCAAGAACAACTACGTCACCTTTTTGGCGGGGATCTTCCGCTCCGTGCGCTTCGGCGCGACGTCGGCGCACGGGCGGGCCAACATGGCGAGCTTCCGCTTCCTGCAGGAGCGCGGCGCCTTCACCCGCGACGCCAGCGGCAGCTACCGCGTGGATCTGCCCAAAATGCAGGCGGCCATGGACGCGCTCGTCGCCGAGATCCTGCGCATGCAGGGCAACGGCGACCACGCGGCGGTCCGCGCCTTCATGCAGCGCTACGGCGTCGTCGACCCGCAGCTCCGCGCCGACCTGGACCGCGTCAGCCGCGCCGGCATCCCCGTCGACGTGGTCTTCGAACAGGGCACGGACGTCCTCGGGCTGTAACAGCGGCTTCATACAGAGACGCAGAGCAGCCAGAAGAGCACAAAGGGCTGGCGGGGACTCTGCTTCTTCGTTCCGTTCCCTCCGTTCTCATCGGCAGCGCGGGGGACACTCCCGGGGGAAGGCTCAGAGTGCGCGGATCCGCTGTCGCGGGTTCCAGGAGCGCCCACTTTCTTTGTCAACCTGAGGGAGCCGCATTGGCCGGGCTCCTCGAGGACCTCCCGAGCTACCGCGGCGGCGCAAGGATCTAACCTGAGCCGGGCCGGGACACGCGGGCCCCTCCGAACTCGCAGTACATCCTTGCTCCGCCTTAGATCGCAGACGGACAAAGGGAGGGAGCAGCGCGTCGCTCCGGATGGCCCATGGGCCGGAGCCGCGTTTCCCGAGCCGGCTTCAGCCGCCTTCCCGTAGTTCGAGCCGGGGGCTCCGGCCCCCGGCGATGCCCGGCGCGGCCGAGGTGCCCCGCCCCCGCACCAATGCCACCCCCGCGAGCCTGCGAAGGCAGGCTTCCCGCGGTTGTCGCAGCGGTTTCAACCGCCACCCCAAACCGCCCCCTCCCCGTTTACGGCCTCGTGCCAGAAATCTCCTGGCGGGCCGCCGTCATGTTCCGTCGGCTTGAATCAGCTGTCCTGGTAGGTGTAGCCGGTGCCACCCGGCCACGCCGCTTCCGTGACGTTGACGCAGGTGACGCGCGAACCCGCGGTCGTCGAGTAGGTCACCTTGCACGTGCGGGTCTTGAACTTCCGGTGCACGAAGTCCGCCGTGTACGCGTTCTGGCCGCCGTCGGTGATCCGGATGCCGACGTCGTCGGTGAGACGGAAGTTGCCGGTGCTGAACGGCGAGGCCAACGTGCCCGAGGGCTGCACCCCGGTCATGTACCGGTCGTGCCGGTTGTAGTGCTGCTCCTGCGCCGTCATGAAGTTCTTGGCGTCGCTCTCCATGGCGCGCTCGTACGCGTCCAGCTTGGTCTCGCCGAAGTTCATCTGTGCGACCCCGACGAGGATCGCGATCACCGCCACCACGGCGATCAGCTCGATCATGGTGAAGCCGCGGCGGGCACGCCGGGCGGTACGACGGAGGGTGTGCTGCATCATCGTGCCTCGAGGGTGAGTGAGTGGTCGAGTGGTGAGGAGCGGAGCCAGGGGCCTTCCCCGCGGCGCCTGGACGGCGCCTGCAGGTAGATACCGCGGGTCCGCATGGCCGGTTCCCGAAATCGCAAACCCGTTTAGCGCCACCGGCAAAGAGGCGGTTTCGGGCCGAGCCCGCCGGGAACTACACCGCCGCGAGCCCCATGCGGGCGGCGAGCTCGGCCACGACGCGCTGGCGGACGAGGGAGACCGCCTCCCCGAGCGTGCCGAACACCCCCACACCATCCACCGCCCTGGAAGGCCAGGCGGGTGCGCCGCCGGGGTTCAGGACCGCCTGCATCTCGTCCAGCGCCACACGGTCGGCGAGGTCGCGCTTGTTGTACTGCATCACCAGCGGCACGCGGCGCAGGTCGTTGGAGTTGTCGATCAGGATGCGCTGCAGTTCGTCGAGGGCGTAGCGGTTGGCCTCCAGCCGCCGCGCCGAGCTGTCCGCCACGAACACCACGGCGTCCGGCTTGCGCAGCACCAGCTTGCGCGCGCCGATGTACTGGATCTGCCCCGGCACGGTCTTCAGGTTGATGGCCAGCCGCCACCCTTCCGGCAGCTCGCCCAGCCTCACGGGGAGGAGATCGCAGAAGACGGTGCGCTCCCCCTCGGTGTTGATCCCCACGAGCTCGCCGCGGCCCATCGCGCCCTGGATGTACTCCAGGTTGGTGGTCTTCCCCGAACGGCCGGGCCCGGCGTACACGACGGTGGCGCGGGCCTCGCGGCGCGCGTTGTTGTAGTCCGGCATGGTCGCCTCAGGCGTGGGAGGTGAAGGCCCGCACCGCCGGCGGCGGGCCCTGCTGCGCGAGAGCCTCCCGAAACATCCGCGGCTGCGCGGGCAGCCCCAGCCGTGCCGTCTCCTCGGCGAACGCCTGCTCGGCGGCGCGCAGGTCGGCCGCGCAGGCGGGGGAGTCCAGCGCGATCTGGCGGGTCTGGAGCCCGTCGAGTACGTCGCCGATCAGCCCGCGGGCGAGGAGCCGCGCGCGCTCCTCCGGCTCCAGCAGCGGGAGGGCGAAGCCGCCGCGCCCGGGCAGGCGCAGGCTCGCGTCCTCGCGCGAGATCAGCACGGCCGCCTCCTCCATCTCCCCCCGCCGCGAGCGCACGGGGAACGCCTCATCCGCCGGCTCGCGCCACACGGCGGGGGCGGTTGCCGGCGCGGGGGAAGCGGGGACCGGCACCGCGACCGGGGCCGGGCGCCGCGCGGGCGCTTCGGCGGAGAGGCGCATCCGCACCACGAGCACGCCGGGCTCCTGCGCGTCCGGGTGCAGCTCCAGCACCTCGCCGCCGCCCGCGCGTAGCGCGAACCGTTCTTCGAACTCGCGCACGGCCCGCGCGTGGGCCTCCATCAGGTCCGCAAGGCTGCCCATCAGCCGGGCTCCGGTCAGGGAAGGGGGATTCGCGCCACCAGAACGCCCCTGGCGTCCAGCGGCACCACGACCAGCACCGCCTCGCCGTTCACGCGCGCAAAGGCCGCCAGCCCGGAGAGCTTGCCCAGCACGATCTTTCCCTGCCGCACCCTGTCCCGCGACCCGTAGATCTCCACCGCGTCCGCGGTCACCACGGCGAAGCGCGAGACCGCGCCCTCCTCGCGCAGCCAGGCGGCGGCCTGCACCCCAGGGACCGAGAGTGTCTCGCGAAGCCGCAGCGCGTCGTCCAGGATGTGGATGCGGTCGCGGTCCAGCACCAGCACGCGCGAGCCATCTTCGGAGACGTCCAGAGCGCGCGTCTCGGTGATGCGATTCTCGCCCAGCAGGTTGCGGAAGGCGAGCAGCGAGACGATGGCGGGCTCCGCGCCCTGCGCGGTGGGCCCGTCCGGCCGGTCCAGCCGGATCAGCGGCACGTCCAGCTTGCAGTCCGACACCCGGGGGTCCAGCCCCACGTACACGGAGCCGTTCGGGTACGGCGAGCCGGCGATGGCGCTGCCCCCCGAGTTCAGCACGTTGCAGCGGCCCACGTTCGTCCCCTGATAGACGATGCTGTCGCGGCCGGTCGGGATGGAGGCGTCCAGTGTGGTCAGCTCCGCCGGCATGGAGTCCCTGGCGGCGGTCTCGATGTTGAATCGCGGCGCGGCGAGAAACGGGTACGCCGTGCGCCCGGCGAAGCCGATCTCGCGCAGCCCCACTCCCTGGCTTCCCCCGCTGGGGTCCACCATCTCGCTGGAGCCGAAGGCGGCTATTTCCGCGCAGTCGGGACTCGCGCCCGCGCACACCAGCGCCAGGTTGCGGGCGTAGGGGCGTACCTGGTACCGGAATCTCTGCAGCGTCGGGCTCCCGTTCTCGTCCAGCTGGCCCGTCGGGACGGTCATCCTCGCGATCAGCGGGGGGAGGAGCGTCCTGGAGAGGAGCCGGTTCCCCGCTGCCACGTCGAACGCGGCGACCTCCACCCCCGCGTCGGAGAGGACGCCCAGGCGGCCGCGCATGTAGGCCAGCGCCTTCGGCTGCGCGCCCACCCGAAAAGCGGGGCCCAGCGCGAGCGCGGCGAGGTCCACCACCCCGATCGTCCCGTTCACCTGGTCCGCGAAGTACACCCGCCCCAGGTCGCGCGCGGCGGCCAACGCCATTACCCGTCCCTCGACGGCCAGCAGGCGCCCCTCGTACACGATGGTCGGCTGAAGCGCCGCCAGGGCGAGCGATGCGGCGGGCGTGGTGTCGCGGGTGGCGTACACGCGACGGCCGTCGTCGCCCGTCAGCGCGCCGGTCAGGAAGACGCGGCGGCCGCGCGCCACGTCAGCACGGAGGCCGGTGAAGGAAACCGAGGCGCTGTCGCGCACCGCCGGCCCGGTGCCGGAGCGCCAGAGGACGTTGCGCGCGCTGTCCACCAAAAAGATCTCCGCCCGCACGCTCTTCGACCCGCGCGCGTTCACGGGGAAGGAGAGGCGGCCGCCCTCGCGCAGCGCCAGCGTATCGGTGCTCAGGCGCAGGATCGGCGCGTCGGCGGAGACCGCGGTCTCGGTCCCGGCGTCGAAGAGCCCCGGTTGGTCCACGCAGGCGGCCAGCGCCAGGGCGAGCGCCCCGGTGGTCAGCGCGCGGAGCGCGGGCGGAATCATGTTGCGGTGCATGGCTCGGGTTCGGCGGGGTGCGTCGGGTGCCCGCACTCGGTCAGCGCGAGGCGCGGGGGGTCTGAGCGATGGTGACCACGCCGTCCGGGTGCACGTGGGGCGTGATGATGATGACCAGGTCGTTGTGGTTCTCGCTGGTCGACTCGTTGCGGAACGCGCGGCCCACGACGGGGAGCTGCGACAGGAGGGGGAGTCCACTGGTGGTCTGCGTGCGCCCGTTCACCGTGAGCCCGCCGATGACGATGGGTTCGTCGTTGCGCACGGTGACCTCGGTGAAGGCCGTCTGCTTGCCGCCGGTTATGGAGCGGCCGGCGGGGTCCAGCTGCCCACCGTCCCGCACCAGCTCGATGTTGACGCGCACCATGTCGTCGCCCAGGTAGTGCGGGGTGACCTTGAGCCGCGTGCCCGTCTCGAACTGGCTGAACCCGCCGCCTCCTCCGCCCAGCTGCGTCCCGGCCGGGGTGCCGGCCGACCCGCCGAGCGCCCCGCCCGTCTGCCCTGGGTAGCCTCCCTGCCCAGCGCCCTGGAAGGGAACCGCCCCGCCGCCGACCCCCGCGAATACGCCGTAGCCCGGGTTCGGGAGGATGATCTGGTCGCCCACCAGGATCTCGGAGGTGCGCCCGGAGGTGGCGGTGATGATGGGGGTCGTCTCCGTCTCGGCGATGCCGTTGTCGTCCAGCGCGTCCACGAAAGCATCCAGGCGCAGCGTCCCCAGCCCGGCCAGGCGGCGCAGGACGCGAAAGGCGGGGCCTCCCTCGCTGCTGAGCCCGCCGCGCGACCGGCTGCTCTGGCGCACGTCCACGCCGGTGGTGAGGCGGCCGGTGCTGTCGTTGCTGAAGGGGACGAAGGAGTAGCTGAACCCGAGCTTGTGCAGCCGCGAGCGGTTCACGCTCACCAGCCGCGCCTCCACGGTGATGGTGGCGGGGCGCCGGTCCATCGAGTCCACCAGGGCGCGAACCTTGTCCAGCCGGTCGGGCGAGGCGTAGACGATCAGGTCGCGGCTGTTCTCCGGGTCGCCGAAGACCTCCACGCTGTTTTCGCTGCTGTCCCCCGCCGCCACCACCCGCTCCAGCGAGGGGAGGAAGTCGCGCGCGTACAGGAACCTGAGGCGCACCGGAATGGGGGTGCGCTCCACCTCCGCGCGCCCCTCCGTCACCACCTTGATGATCCCCGACGGCTCCTGCACGGCCCGCAAAGCGTGCGCGGAGAGGAGCGCCTCCAGCGCGATATGCCAGGGGTAGCCCGGGATCTCGGCCGTCACGACCTTCTCGCGCACGGCCTTCTCGTCCGAGGGGACGATGGCCACCCCGGCGCGGGCCGAGATCAGCGAGATGACGTCGGCCAGCGGGCGCTCGTAGACGGAGAGGTCCACCACCGGCGGCTCGCGTCCCGGCGGCGGAGTGATCCATCGCCCGCGCTGCGGGCGTTCCTGCTGCGCCTGGCGGTCGCGCCGCGTCGGGTTGCGCGCCGCGGGGGCGGCGGGCGGCAGCTCCAGCTCCACCTCGCCGGAGGCGCGCGGCGGGGGCGCCACGGGGGCCGCTACCGACGAGTCCGCGGCGGCGCGGGCGCGCATCTGGTCGAGCGTCACAAAGGTCCCCTGGCGGGTTGACGCGCCGGCGCCCGCCACGGCGGCCGCGGCCAGTGCGGCGAGGGCGGCACGGCGCCGCCGCGCGGGGGCGAGCTGCAAGGGCATGGGCGTGGTAGGCGGGAGGTTCACGGCCGGGCCGCCTGGCCCGGACGGGGGAGGCAGAGCACGACGTTCCGGGTGCTGCCGAGGACGTTCTGGCGGGCGGTGATGCAGCCGCGCTGCACCGCCACCACCTGGTACTGGCCCACGCGGTCGCCGGGGCGGACGACGGAGCGCCCGCCGTTCCTTCCGGTGAGCACCACCAGCGCGCGCGAGTCGCGCGGGTCCCTGGGGTCGTGCACGATGCTGTGCACCCGGAGCTCGGGAAATCCGTCGCCGGTGTACAGCGCCTCGGGAGGGATCACGGGGTCGCGCCGGGTGGCGGAGCGCGGATAGCTCCACTCCGCCGAGCCGGGCCCCCGGGCCGCCTGCGCGTGCGCGTCGGCCACCGGGAGCACCGCCAGCGCGGCGATTGCGAGGAGGGCGCGCATCATCGAGTGGCTCCGGAGAGGGGGACGGTCACCTCTTCGCCCACCTGCTGCACCACGGCGGGCGCGGGGGCGGAGTCGGCCGGCGCCGCGGCGCCGGCCACGGAGAACCAGTGCAGGGAGAAGGCGGCGACCACGTTGAAAGGGGCTTCGCCGGACGGGATGGCCAGCACCGAGTCCGCGGGCGCCGCCGTGAAGGCAGGGCCGGCGCCGGGGCGCGGCGCCTCGACGGAGGCGTTCATCAGCGAGTCCGGCACGACGGCCAGCCGCGCGCCGCGGATCTGGGTCAGGCGCGGTTGCGAGAGGAGCTCGGCCATGAGGGCGCCTACGTCGTGATAGCGGCCGGCCACCAGCACCCTGAGCCCGTCCACCTGGAACTGCCCCTCGGTGGCCGGCTGCAGCGGCTGGTAGTTGTGCACGCGCACGCCCAGCCGGCGCGCCGCATGGGAGAGCGCCTCCACGAAGGGCTGCGTGCTCCCCGCGTTCCCGCCCTGCGGCGGAACGCGCATGGCGAGCTGGTCGGCCTCGCCGCGCGAGCGGCGGCGGAGGGCTTCCACGCTGTCCGCTCCCATCGCCATCTCGCGGGCGCGGGCGTCGCGGTTGGCGGTGCGCATCTCGGCGAGGGCCGCTTCGCGCTCGGCCAGCTCGGCGGCGCGCGGGCGGTACGTCTTCCAGAACCACATCCCCGCAAGGACGCTGGCGGCGAGGAAGACTCCCAGCGCGATTCGCGAGCGCAGGCGGGGTGAGAGCGTCACGGCGTGGGCTCCGGGGTGACTGCGGCGGTCGGCTCTACGGAATACCCCGGGTCGGGCTTGCCGTCCCCGGCGGTGCCCGTGATCTCGTAGCGCACCACCGGAAATGAGGCGATCTGTGTGCTGGTGGTGCCGGAGAGCACCGCGCCGCGGACCCCGGCCGATGCGGCCATGCGGCGCTGGAAGGCGGCGGCGAGCTCCACCGACGGCGCAAAGCCGGTCACGCGGAAGCCGACGCCGCCGGTGGCGTGGTCTTGCGAGGTCATCTCCATGCGGTCCACCCACACGTTCTCCGGCGCGGCGCTCCCCACGCGGTCCATCAGCCGCACCCACGCGAAGCGGTCCGGGCCGAGCGCGCGGATGGCGTTCACGGTAGAGGCCAGGCGCGCCTGCTCGAGGGTCAGCGCCGCCACCCGCT
>JAUJMI010000121.1 GCA_030446945.1 Longimicrobium sp.
AGGCCCTTGGCCATCCCCGCGATGGTGCGGACGAGCTGGGCGGTGGCGTTGTCGGGGTGCATGCGGCTCACGAAGGAGCGGTCGATCTTGAGCGCGCCGATGGGGAAGCGGTGCAGGTACGCCAGCGACGAGTAGCCCGTGCCGAAGTCGTCCAGCTGCAGGTCGATCCCCAGCGCCTGGAGCTGCTGCAGCCTCGCCGCGGCCGTGCCGCCGCCCTCCATCAGCACGCTCTCGGTGAGCTCCAGCTTCAGGTGCCGCGCGTCCAGCCCCGTGTCGGCCAGGGTGCGGCGGACGTGGCTCACCAGCCCCGGGTGCGCGAACTGGCGGGCGCTCAGGTTGACGCTCATGGCGATGCGCGCGTGGGCGAACTCCCGCCGCCACTCCGCCAGCCGGTCGCACGCCTCCGCCAGCACCCACTCCCCCAGCGGCACGATGGCCCCCGTCTCCTCGGCGGTGCCGATGAAGTCGTTGGGAGCGATCATCCCCTGCTCGGGGTGCATCCAGCGGCAGAGCGCCTCCACCCCGATCATCCGCCCCGTCGCCAGCGCCACGATGGGCTGGTAGTGGAGGACGAACTCGCCGCGGGCCAGCGCGCGGCGCAGGTCGGTCTCCATCTGCAGGCGGGCCAGGGCGCGGGCGTGCATTGCGCGGTCGAACACCTCGTAGTGCGCCCCGCCCCCACCCTTGGCGCGGTACATCGCCATGTCCGCGTTGCGCAGCAGGTACTCCGGCCGGTCGTGCCCCGCATCGCCCAGCGCGATCCCGATGCTGGCGGCCGTGAACACCTCGTAGCCGCTCAGGTTGACCGGCGCCGCGACCGTCGCCGCGATCCGCTCGGCCACCAGCACGGCGTGGGCGGGGTCCTCCAGCTCCTCCAGCAGCACCGCGAACTCGTCGCCGCCGAAGCGGGCCACGGTGTCGTCCTCGCGCACGCACCCCTTCAGCCGCCCCGCCACCGCCACCAGCAGCTCGTCGCCCACGTGGTGGCCCAGCGAGTCGTTGACCACCTTGAAGCGGTCCAGGTCCAGAAAGAGGACGGCCGGCGGCGGCGTCTCGCCGCGGCGATGGCGGACCAGAGCGGCCGCAAGGCGCTGCATGAAGAAGGGGCGGTTGGGAAGCCCCGTCAGCGCGTCGTGCATGGCGTCGTGGAAGAGGCGCGCCTCGCTCTGCTTGCGCTCCGTCACGTCCTCGCCGAAGAGGTGCACCGTCCCCAGCGCGGGCTGCGGGTTGTAGAGCCACGCCACCACGCGCCCGCCCACCCCCACCTCCACGTCACGCACCCCCACCCCCATCTCCAGCGCGCGGCGCACGATGTCCGCGTGGTCCTCGGGCAGGAGGCCGTGCGCGCTCTCCAGCCCCGCCTCGCGGATGATGCGCTCGGCGGCGGGGTTGGCGTAGCGCACCTCCCCCTCGGCGCCGCACTCCAGGATCGGCGAGGGGGTGGCGCGCGGGAAGGCGGCCAGGCGCGCGCTCTCCTCCTCCGCCCGCTTGCGCCCGGTGACGTCGCGCGAGTTGACGATGATCCCGCGCACGGTGGGGTCGTCCAGCAGGTTGGTGCCCACCCCTTCGAAGATCCGCCAGCTCCCGTCGCGATGCCCCACGCGGAACTCCAGCCCGCGCCCGGCGCCCGGGGCGTAGCGATCCAGCCGCAGCGCGGCCATGGCACTCTCCCGGTCGTCGGGGTGCATCAGATCCAGCGCCATGCGCCCGATCAGCTCCTCCGGCGAGAACCCCAGCAGCCGCTTGACCGACGGAGTGATGTAGCGCGTCGTGCCATCCGCGTTGATCACGTGGATGACGTCGCGCGCGTTCTCCACCAGCGAGCGGAAGTACGCGTCGCTCTCCCGCAGCGTGCGGACCCCCTCCGCCGGGGAGAGAAAGGTGTAGCCGTGGAGCGGGGGCGTGTTGGCGGACAAAGGGGGCGAGCGGCTCGGGTGGATGCGGGCCGGATTGCGCCAGCATCGAAACGGGTAATTCCTTGTAAGCGGTTGTGTGCATGAAGAATAGCACGCCCGGCCCGCTTCGCAAGCAGTTGCGAACAACCGGACCGCGATCTCACATGCAGTTGGTTTTCTCCGCGCCTCCGCGTCTCCGCGTGAGATCCGCTGTTTGCGCCGCCACGCGGCGGGGCACTATCGTTGCGGGCACGCACAGGACAACTCTTCACCGGATCGCCGTGCCCTCCGAGCCCAACCGCCCGACCGCCGCTTCGGCCGCGCGCCGCGCCACCGACGACCCCAACCTCTTTTTGATCCCGGAGGCCAGCCTGCCCCCCGGCTTCGCGGAGCGCGTGGACGACGAATCGCTGATCCCCGCACCCCCGCGCCCCGCCGCCACCGTGGCGCTGCTGCGCGAGAGCGCCGAGGGGCCGCAGGCGCTCCTCCTGCGCCGCCACGGCAGGAGCGGCTTCGCGGCGGACGCCTGGGTCTTTCCCGGCGGCGTGGTGGACAAGGCGGACCGCGAGCCCTCGCTGGCCGACCACCTGGACGGCCCCACCCCCGACGAGTGGGCCGCGCGCCTGGGAACCGGGACGCCGGAGGAGGCGCTGGGCTTCGTGGCCGCCGCACTGCGCGAGGCCTTCGAGGAGACGGGGATCCTCCTGGCCCGCGCCGACCCCGCCGCCCCGTCGCGTATCCACGACGAGGGTGCGCTCTCCGTGGCCCGCCGCGCGCTGCTGGACGGCGTGGCGACGCTGCGGCAGGTCGCGGTGGGGAACGGCGTCAGGCTGGCCGGCGACTCGCTGGCGTACCTCGCGCACTGGATCACCCCGCTGCCGGAGCCGCGCCGCTACGACACGCGCTTCTTCCTGGCGCTCGCCCCCGAAGGCGCCGAGTGCGACGCCCATGGCGAGGAGATGACCGATGCCCTCTGGTGCGGCGCCGCGGAGGTCGTCGGCCGCTTCGAGCGGGGCGAGATGAAGATGCTCCCCCCCACCGTCCACACGCTGCGCCGCCTGGCGGAGTTCGCGTCGGTGGAGGATGCCCTCGCCGCCTTTCGCGACGCCGACATCCCCGCCATCACCCCGCGCATGCGCCGCCACCCCGGCGGCGTCGCCATCGAGGTGCCGGAATGATGCGGGAGTGCGTGAGTGCGGGGCGGCCCACAAGCTTCGATGCACTCCGCCATTCGTCGACACGCGCGGATGCATGCATGGGCCCGTCCCCCAGGTAGTTTGGGGGGAGGGGCAGCGAGGAACGGGCGGGTGGGGGCCCCAACGCACCAACACACACCTCTGTTCGACCTTCGGGGGAAAACCCTCCTCCGGCCGATGTCCAAACCCAGGGATCGATCCATGGACCAGCGTCCCACCACGCTCGGCGCGCTCCGCGAGGCCGGGTACCGCACACGCTCGGTAAAGGCGGAGATGCGCGAGAACCTGATCGCGCGGCTGCGCGAGGGCGGCACCATATTCCCCGGCGTCGTGGGCTACGAGGACACCGTGGTCCCGGCGCTTTGCAACGCGGTGCTGGCCCGCCAGAACTTCATCCTGCTGGGGCTGCGTGGGCAGGCCAAGAGCCGCATCCTCCGGCAGCTCACATCGCTGCTGGACGAAGCGCTCCCCGTGCTGGCCGGCACCGAGACCAACGACGACCCGCTGCGGCCCATCTCGCGCGCCGGACGCCTGCTGGTGGAGGAGGCGGGCGACGAGGCACCCATCGCCTGGCTGGGCCGCGACGCGCGCTACGTGGAGAAGCTCGCCACCCCCGACGTCACCGTGGCCGACCTGATCGGCGACATGGACCCCATCCGCGCCGCCCGCGGCGGGCACCTCCTTTCCGACGAGCTGTCCATCAACTACGGCCTCCTGCCGCGCGCCAACCGCGGCATCTTTGCGCTCAACGAGCTGCCGGACCTTTCGGGCAAGGTGCAGGTGGGGCTCTTCAACGTCCTCCAGGAAGGCGACATCCAGATCAAGGGCTACCCGGTGCGCCTGCCGCTGGACGTGCTCCTGGTGTTCAGCGCCAACCCGGAGGACTACACGGCGCGCGGCAAGATCATCACCCCGCTCAAGGACCGCATCGGCGCCGAGATCCTGACGCACTACCCGCGCTCACCCGAGGAGGCGATGACGATCACCGCGCAGGAAGCGCAGATCGCGCGCGACGGGGTGCCGGTCTCGGTGCCCCCCTTTGTGGCCGAGCTGGTGGAGCGCGTGGCCTTCCTGGCCCGGGACGACAAGCGCATCGACCGGCGCAGCGGCGTCTCGCAGCGCATGCCCATCTCGGTGATGGAAACCGCCGTATCCAACGCCGAGCGCCGCGCCCTCCTGGCCGGCGAGGCGCAGGTGGTGCCGCGCGTGGCCGACGTGTACGCCGCGCTCCCCTCCATCACGGGGAAGATGGAGCTGGAGTACGAGGGCGAGCTGCAGGGCTCCGAGACGATCGCAAGGGACCTGATCGCCGCCGCCGCGCGCGAGCTCTTCGACCAGGTGTGGGAGGTGGACTCGATGGACACCATCGTCGAGCACTTCGACCGCGGCGGGGTCCTGCAGGTCTCCGACAGCGCGTCGGCGGAAGCGGCGCTGGGGGGGCTCGGAGGTGTGCCCGGGCTGGTGGAGGCGCTGGAGGAGGTGGGGATGTACCGCCGCGAGGACCCGGGCACCACGGTCGCCGCCGCCGAGCTGCTGCTGGAGGGCCTCGCAGCGCACCGCCGCATCTCGCGCGCCGAGCAGGGGTACGCCCGCGCGCGCGCCGAGCCCAAGTCCAAAGGGAAGGGCGGGGGGTTCCAGTTCGGCCAGGACCTGTTCGCGTAGCCTGACAGCAACAGCCTCACACCGAGTACACAGAGGGAACCGCAAGCTATTGAGAAACCTTTTGCCGTTCTCTCTGTGACTCTGTGAGGCCCCCGTTGCAGTTCTCACGGGTACGGCTTTCGCTCCAGATGGGAGCCTCGCGCACCGTGGCGCGGGGCTCTTTGTCTTCAGCCGGGGAAGCTGCATGGCCACCGACGGGGCGATCGTCGCCATCCTTGCCGCGCAGGCGCAGGCGGACCGGCACGCGTTCGAAGCCTTTCGCGCGTCGGACGCCACGGCCCCGGAGAGGGCGAAGACGCTGAATGAGCTGGCGCTTCCCGAGAGCATGGCGCTGCGCGCGCTCACCAACCGCGGCATCGTGCGCCACGCGGAGCCGCGGCTCTTCTGGCTGGACGAGCGCAAGGCCGCCGAAAGGTCGCGCGCGCGCACGCCGGTGCTGATCGCCGTCCTTGCCCTGCTGATGCTGCTCGGGGCGACGTTCGCGGTGCTGATGAACCTTCGACAGGGTTGATGCGGCGGTGGAACCGTGCTTGCAAAGGGCGCGGCTCTCCACCCGTGCCCCGCGGCGCGGATGCGCACCCACTCCAGCGGTGAAGCCATGGCAGACGCGAAGGTAGAAGCCAAGGAGTCGCTCGGCTTCATGAAGCAGACGTTCAAGGAGTTCGGCGACGACGAGTGCGCGATGCGCGCGGCGTCGCTCTCGTACTACATCGTCTTCGCGCTGGCGCCGCTCCTCCTCCTAATCATCCTGGTCGCGAGCATCTTCGTGGACGCGGAGACCGTCCGCGCCACGATTCAGCAGCAGTTCGCGGGGATGATCGGGGACGACACGGCCAACCAGGTGTCGCAGATGATCGGCGCCGCGGACCGGAACCAGGGGAAGGGGCTCTCGTCGGTGCTGAGCACGGCGGCGCTGATCTTCGGCGCGACGGGGGCGTTCATGCAGCTGCAGAGCGCCCTCAACCGCGCGTGGGAGGTGGAGCCGGATCCCGACGCGGGCGGGATCAAGAACTTCATCTTCAAGCGCGTGCTGTCGCTGGGGATGATCCTGGGGATCGCCTTCATGCTGCTGGTTTCGCTGGCGCTGAGCGCGTTCATCTCGGCTGCGGGGGGCGCACTGGGGGGCATGCTGGGCGGGCTGGGGACCGCGGTGCAGACGGTGCTGGACCTGGTCCTCTCGCTGGGCGTGGTGACGCTGCTCTTCGCCGCCATGTTCAAGTTCCTCCCCGACGGCGAGATCGCCTGGAAGGACGTGTGGGTGGGGGCGTTCTTCACGGCGTTCCTCTTCACGATCGGAAAGTTCGCGATCGGGCTGTACCTGGGGCGCAGCAACCCGGGCGAAGGGTTCGGCGCCGCGGCGTCGCTGGCCGTGCTCCTGGTGTGGGTCTACTACTCGTCGATGATCCTCCTCTTCGGGGCCGAGTTCACGCAGACATGGGCGCTGCGCAAGGGGAGCGGGATCGAGCCCAAGGAGGGCGCCCGCCGCATCGTGGACGAGACGCCCGGCGAGGTGGAGTACCAGCAGGCGTCGCAGCGCGGCAAGGGCGGCGGCAAGCGCTCCCATTCCTCCAGCGAGCAGTCGTCGTCCGCGCCGGCGGCTCCGGCCCCCGCCGCGGGGCGCGGGCACAGGAAGCGGAACACACCGCTGCTGGACGCGCGCCGCCGCGAGATCGCCGAGGAAGAGGCACGCAAGAAAGCGCAGTAGCTTTCCATCAACCGTGAAGAGGACCATGAAGAGCATCCGCTCGGCGGTGTGCACTGCCTGCACCGGTATCGTGATGGCCTCCGGCTCGGCGGCGCAGACGCCGCCGCTCTCCACCTTCAGCATCGTGGCGTGCGACCCGCAGAACGGCTTCCTGGGGGTGGCCGTGCAGTCGCGCGTGGTGGGGGCGGGCTCCATCGTGCCGGCGGCGGAGGCGGAGGTGGGCGCGGTGGCGTCGCAGGCGGCGGCCAACGTGGCGTTCAAGCGCCGCGGGCTGGAGCTGATGCGGCAGGGTCGCTCGCCCGAGGAGGTGGTGGCCGAGTTCAGGCGCACCGACCCGGGGATCGCGCGGCGCCAGTTCGCGGTGATGGACGCGCGCTGCCGCACCGCCGCCTTCACCGGCGACAGCGCGCAGGCGTGGGCCGGGCACCGCACCGGCGACCACTTCAGCGTGCAGGGGAACATCCTCACCGGCCCCGAGGTGGTGGACTCCATGGCGAGCGCGTTCCGGCGCGCGGAGGCGGCGGGACGTCCCTTCGGCGAGCGGCTGCTGGCGGCGCTCAAGGCGGGCCAGGCGGCCGGCGGCGACCGGCGCGGGCGGCAGGGGGCTGGGCTGCTGATCGTGAAAAAGGGGGGCGGCTACGGCGGCGGCGACGACGTGTACGCCGACCTGCATGTGGAGGACGCGCCCGAGCCCATCCTGGAGCTGGAGCGGGTGTACAATGTGTGGATGTCGCTCTTCCACCCCGAGGACCACTTCCTCCCCAACGGGTCGCAGGCGTTCTCTGTCCCGGCGGGGGCGCACGTCTGCCTGCTGCGCAACCTGCTGGCGAAGGCGGGGCACGGCACGCGCGCCACGCAGCAGTTCTGCGCCTTCGACGAAGAGGTGATCACCGCGCTCAAGGCGTTCCAGCGCGCGCAGAACCTTAGCGTGACACCGTCGCTCACGCCGCAGGCCGCGGCGCGCCTGCGCGAGTTAACGGGCGGGCGGCCGTAACGGCGGGTCTCACGCGGAGACGCGGAGGCGCGGAGAACTGCAACGGCGGAATAGCGTCACACGGAGGGCACAGAGGGAACTGCAAGGCACGGAGCACCCCTTCTTCTTTCGATTCCCTCCGTGTCCCTGTGTGAGAACAAGCCGTTGCGCCGCGGCTCCGCATGCAACCGGCTGGCGCCCGCCCGCGGCGAGCTCCTGGTCGCCCGCGCCCGCGTGGTGCGCGCCGGCCGCACCATTACCGTCTGCCAGGCGGACGGCGTGATGATCGACGGCGGCAGCGCGCGGCTCGGACAACACGACGAGGGCACGGAGAGATGGTCGTCTCGGTGCCCTCCCCCCTGTTGCGGCCACCCGCGCGTTATTCCACGTGCTCGGGGGCGCGGATGCGCGCGGCGACGGTGGTGTGGTAGACGGGCTGCTGGCGCTCCATCATCACCTTGACCTTGCCCTCCTTGCGCATGTCGCGGAGCACGCGCCCCAGCTCGCCCTGCAGCGCGCTGGCGTGGCGCTTGGCGACATCCTCCATCAGCGAGTCCTGGAGCTGCGCCAGCTCGGGCGGGAGCGCCGGCTTGGCCACGGGGGGCGCGAAGCGTATGTGCGAGATGTCCATCGTGGTGCCGTACTCGTGCGTGCTGACCCCGGCCGCCGCGTTGGGGTTGCGCTGGCGGAGGTCCGCCTGCGACTCGTCGGTGCGCAGGACGGAGGTCACCGTCAGGCGGAAGCGCGGGAGGCCCAGCTCGTCCATCCGCGCCTGGAAGCGGCGCGACGCCTCCAGCAGCATCCCACGTGCGGAGGGCGTGGAGAAGGGGACGGAGTAGGTGAGGTCGCGGAGCACCCAGTAGCTGGTGGTGTCTTCCAGCTCCACCAGCCGCCCGGTGCGCCGCAGCCGCGCGATCTCCGCGTCACCCGAGGCACGCACCCCGCCCGACTGCGCCACGGCGAGCTGCTCGGCGTTCACGTCCTGGCGAAGCGACGAGCGCTCCTCGCGCGTCAGCCCGCGCACTTTGCGCAGCGCCCGGTCCACCGAGTCCACCCGCGCCACGATGCGGGCGCGCTCTTCGGCCAGGTCGCTCGGCGTCGCGGCTGCGGGTGCACCCGGAGCGGCGGGTGCCGCACCCTCGGCACGCGCCGGCTCGGTCCTGGTGAGATCCGTGTTCTCCGTCCGCCCGCACGCCCCCGCGACCCCCGCCGCCACCAGCAGCCCCGCTCCGCTCCAGCCCCAGATTGCACGCATCTTCCGCCCCGCTCGCTGTGTGTTTCCGCTTGCGGGTTGCACAGGCTAAAACCGTGCCGGGCAACCATGTAGCCGTCATTGGCGCGCCTCCTCTTTCCCGGGAACGGCGCGTCGCACCGAGACACAGCGGAAGTAACCCAAACACTTCCTGAACGGAGCGCCGCGCCAGATCTGCGCCCTGGCTGCGCATTACTGCGCGTAGTGAAGGAGACGGGCTTCGCCGCGAGCACCGCACCATCCCATGTTCGATGCCCGTCATCGCGATCGGACAGTGTCTCGCCGCCCGCCACTGCACACGGTAGACACCCGCTGCCGTTGATCTCCACGGATGGGCTACCGCACATTGGATGGATCGCGCTGCACAGGAGAGCTCGTTTCCTTCACTCCGCGCCAAAGATCGACGTAAGGCAGGTACCGTGAGGCGCTCCGTTCAGGAAGTGGGTTGTTCCGCGCGTTGGGGTTCCCTCTGTGCCCCCAGGGCCTCACCCCCGCTCGTTCCTCGCTGCCCCCTCTCCCGATAACAGGAGAGGCTGCG
>JAUJMI010000122.1 GCA_030446945.1 Longimicrobium sp.
CCTGGTGGCGGGCATCATCGCCATCCGCCAGGCGCTGGACGTGAGCACGGGCAAGGCGGTGCTCACCGCGATCGTCGGCTGGCTGGTGATCCTGATCCCGATGATGCTGCTGGGCGGGATGGCGGCGATGATGGGGCTCGGGCGTTAGCCCGTGACGCCGTTGCGCGGCTGGAGCGGGCTCCTTGTGCTGGTGCTGGCGGCGGCGTGCGCCGGCCCCGGGCCGGTGCCCGAGGAGTCCGCCGACATCATCACCGCGAAGGAGCTGCGGGTGGGCACGCGCGTGCAGGCGTGGTTCACCGGGCCGGTGCTGAGGTCCTATCCGGCGCAGGCGACGGCTCGGCAGGTCGTGATCAAGCCAGAGCCGTAGACGGCAGGTTGGCACAGGCAGAAAAAGACGTGGCGGCCGTTCCCAAAAGGGAGCGGCCGCCGACGTTTGTGGAGCGGACTTCCGGTCAGCGAGGTGACGCGCCTTCCAGCAGCACCGGCGCGTAACGCCGGTGATAGACGGGCGCCAGGCGGACGCAGAAGTCTTCGGCCGTGCCGCCGCGCGCCAGGAAACAGCGCATGAGCGCACACTGCAGTGCCGCGTACGCCGCGAAGCGCGACGGGCAACTCTCCACGTACCGACGAGCAACTTCCATGGCAACCTCCTTTGGGCGGTGACTTCACCCGCACACCGGTACTTTGCATCCGATGTGCCGCCCTACCCATGTCCAAACGTGGCGGAATTGCTGGGAGTTTCGTCGAGGGCTGGAGGATGGACGGCGGGGGGTGTCCTATTCGGGGAACGGCGAGTGGCCCCTCGGAGGTGCAGGGGGGCGCTCACCCCCGTCTCGTTAACACTCGCCCGAGGGGGCGAATCCGCGCGTAGCACCGGGATCGGCGCAAGGGCGTGATTTATCACGCGCCTGTGGTGCGTGCGCACGTTGTCCCGCTCTCAGTCGACGTAGGTCTCAAAGAATCCGGGCAGCCGCGCCACGATCCGGCCATGCTCGCGGACGGTGGCGGTGCCGCGCATCTGCACGAAGTAGCGGCGGCGGGCGCGCTCGCGGTCGGTGAGGTGGAACGAGGAGACGTCCACGTCCACGCGCAGGCCGGTGGAGGGGTCCTCGAAGTGGAAGCGGCGTGGGACCTGGATCGTGCGGCCGGCGGACCGCGCGGGCTGCATCTCGGTGAAGCGGATGGGGCCGGGGCGGTGCACTCCGCGAACGCCGCGCGCATCCACGAGGTAGGCGAAGAGGCCCTCGGTCGTGGTGGAGTCGCCGCGGACGACGCCGTAGAGGAGGGACATCTCCTCGCTGGAGGCGGAGCCCCACTCCCACGACACGTTCCTCCACACACCCCAGTTGTGGTCGTGGTACGCCTGCGCGCCGCGCACCGCCTCGCAGCGCGGGAGGCACACCGTTCCGTCCGCGCGGGCGAAGAGGGCCGGGGCCACGTAGCCGGAGACGAGCGCCGCGCCGCCGAGGTCCGTGGGGGGAAAGTAGCGGCGCGGGGCGGGGGTTACGCGCAGCTCCACGCGCGCGCCGCCCGCGTCAGCAGTAACGTGGTACACGCCGTTCTCCTGCCTCACGCCAGCACGCTCGCCCAAGCGCAGGTCGGCGGAGGCGGTGTCGAAGCGGACCTCGCGGTCGGTAAGCTTGCGGGTGAGGGAGCGGTGGGTGCCGTCCGGCTCGCGGACGGTCATCAGGATCTGGCCGCCCCACTGCCCCGGCGTCCCCACGCGCCCGCCGACGGCCAGCGTCAGGTACACCCAGCGGCGCTCGTCCAGCACCACGTTGAAGTAGTGCCACTCCGCCCAGGTGCTGTCGCGCGCCGCGGCGCCGGCGGGCTGGTGGAAGTGGTCGATCTCGCGAAAGAGGCGGTCGGCGGTGGGAGCGGCCCACTCCCGGTCCGCGTCGGAGTCGTCCCACTCCCCGCGCAACAGGGTGGGGAGCGCCCGGGCCGCCCGCGCGCGCGAGGGGATCTCGCCGGTGCCGACGGCCTTCCAGACCCGGCCGCGCGCGAATAGCTCCACCTGCTTGCCATCCAGGAGCGGGGATGCCGCGACCACTCCGTGCTCCTGGCGCGCCCTCGGCGACTCCAGCAGCTGGCGGTGGATGAAGCGCGCGTGGTCGATCCCCAAAAAGAGCGAAGAGACGCCGCCCGACTTGAGCATCTCCGCGCTGACGCCGGACGGCACGACGACGACATCGCCGCCGCCGACCAGCTCCTTGTCGCGCGCCTGCTCCAGCATGGCCTCGCCGACCGCGAGGAGCACCACCATCACCGCCACGCCCAGCGCGTAGCCGCCCAGCAGGAACAGGGCGCGCCCCGGGCGGTTGCGTAGCTCGGCCAGAGCCAGGCGGAGGATCACGGGCGCACTCCCGAGCCCACCACGAGCCCGTCCGCCATCTCCACCACGCGCGGCGCGCTCTCGGCCACCTTGGCGTCATGGGTGACGACGACCAGCGTGGTCCCCTGGCGGTTGAGGCGCGCGAAGAGGTCGATGATCTCGGCGCCGGTGCGGCGGTCCAGCTCGCCGGTGGGCTCGTCGGCGAAGATGACCTCCGGGCGGTTGGCCAGCGCCCGGGCGATGGCCACGCGCTGCTGCTCGCCGCCGGAAAGGTGCGGCGGCCGATGCGCCGTACGGTGCCCAAGGCCGACGTAGTCCAGCAGCTCGCGGGCGCGATCGCGGCGTTCGCGCTTGGGGACGCCGGCCTCCGCCATGGGGAGCTCCACGTTCTCGGCGGCGCTTAGAACGGCCAGCAGGTGGAAGCGCTGGAAGATGAAGCCCACCCTCCGCAGCCGCAGCCGTGAGCGCGCGCCCTCGTCCAGCCCGTACAGGTCGTCACCCAGCAGGCGCACGGTTCCCCTGGTGGGCGGATCGATGCCGGCCAGCACGTTGAGGAGCGAGCTCTTTCCGCACCCCGAGGGCCCCACCACCGCCACCATCTCGCCGGCGGACACGTCCACATCCACCCCGCGCAGCGCCCGCACGGCGTCGCCCTGGTAGGGATACTCCTTGATGATCCCGCGCGCCTCGATCACGCGTCCTGGCTCGTCCGTCACCTGTAACCCTCGATCAATGCGGGCGCTCGCCCCGCTTGTACACTCGCCGATCACAGTTAACTCCCCCCTCTCTCGAGAACAGAGGCGCCAGCCTCTCCTGTTATCGGGAGAGGGGGCTGGGGGGGTGAGGGCCGCGCTCACTCCGCCTCTTCGCGCAGCGCCTGCGAGAGCGGGGACCGCACGGCCGCGAGCCCGGGGATGCACCCGGCCAGCCCTCCGATGGCGATCACCAGGCCCATGGCGAGGGCGACGCGCTCGGCTTCCCAGGCGAAAAAGGTCATCCGCGCGGGGATGCCGGGGAAGGAGAGGAGGATGCGGTCCAGGCGGCGGGCCATCCACAGCCCCAGGGGAAGGCCGGCCACGCACCCCGCCGCGGCGAGGACCAGCCCCTCCGTGACCACCGCCAGGAGGATGCGGCCGCGCGCCACCCCGATTGCCCGCAGCGTCGCGATCTCGCCGAAGCGCTCGCGCACGCCGATGGTGACGATGGTGGAGATCAGCAGCGCCGTCACCACCATCGCGATGCTCCCCAGTATGGTGGCGAGCTGGCGGAAGTAGAGGAGGCGCCGGTCCATCTCGCGCATCAGCTCGCGCGTGGAGAGGGTGGAGACTTCCGGGACCGCGGCGGCGATGCGGCGCGCCAGGTCGTCGCCGTCCACGCCGTCGGCGGCGGCGACGCCGAAGAGCGAGACCTCGCCCGGCCTTCCCGTCGCCCGCTGCACCTGGCCGATCGGCATGGCGAGGGAGCGCTGCTCGGCGTAGTCGTACAGGAAGTCGCCCACGCCGCTGACGCGCACGGTGCGCGCGTCGCGGCGCCCCAGCGACACGCCCGCGCCGCCCGCCAGCTGCAGCGTGCTCCCCACGCGGATGCCGTCCAGCCGCGACATCGGCTCGCTGACCACGACCTCCCCGGGGCCGGGCTCGCTTCCCTCGACGAGGCGGTAGAGGAACTGCGCGCCGGGGCGGATCCCCATGGTGAAGAGCGGCGGCCCGGCGGAGTCGCCGCGCACGACCCGGAACTGCGCGCCCAGCACCGGCGCCACCGACTTCACTCCCGGGACGCGGGCGATGCGCTCCCCCACCGCATCGCCGCCGGGGATCCCGGCCTCGCTGTCGAAAGGGAGGATCCCCTTCGGCGTTACCCGTAACGCATATCCGCTCACGCCCAGCAGGTCCCCGAAAGAACGGGTGAGCCCCGAGGCGAGCATGGTCATGTCCAGCAGGAGCGCGGCGGACACGGCGATCCCGGCCAGCGCCAGCGCCGTGCGCCCGCGGCGGCGTCCCAGCGCGCGCAGCGAGGCGGCGACGATCACCGCTCCCCCAGCTTCTGCGGCGCGACCTGCACCACGCGCCACGCGGCGAATGCGCCGGCCAGCGCGCCCAGCGCCAGCCCCAGCAGCGCCGCCAGGATGACGATGCGCGGCGTCACAAGTGCGAAGCGCAGCGTGGTGTCGTAGAGATGGGCGTAGTAGGCGTTGACGATGCGCGCCACGATCATCCCGAGCACGGCGCCGGCCGCGCTCCCCACCACCGCGATCCCGATCGCCTCCAGCACGATGGCGCGGAAGACGGTGCCGCGGCTGACCCCGATCAGCCGCAGCACTCCCATGTCCCGCCGCCGCTCGTCCACGCGGATCACCATCACGCAGAGGAGAAAGATGGCGCTCGCCAGGATCGTCACGATGCCGATGGCGTCGTGGAAGCGGGAGACCACGGCGAAGGTGGCGCTGGTGCGCTCGGCCAGCCCGGTGCTGGAGTAGGCGCGCGTCCCGAGCGCCGTCGTCTCGATCCACCGCGCCGCCGAGTCGCCCCGCGCGCCGGGGGCGAGCACCACGGCGAAGCGATCGACGCGATCGTGCGTGGGGAGGAGACCTTCCAGGTCCGAGAGGTGGAAGCGGACCTCGAAGTCGTTGCGCGCGATGCGGTTGGGGTCGGCGGCGCGCTCGAAGACGCCTGCGACGACGAAGGGGCGTGGCTGGCGGCCGCTGGCGAGGGCCCGCACCCGCACGGTGTCGCCGACGCCGAGCGGCACCGCCTCGGCCAGGCGGCGCTCGACCAGGAGGCCGGGCACGGGGTCGCCCGCGAGCACCGCGGCGAGCGCCAGGCTCAGGAGCAAGGGATCCTCGTCTTCATGCGGGGGAAGCTAGCCGGTGCAAAGCTGCTACGTCCAGCGCGGGGTGGGTGGGTGGATGCGGGGCGGGGCACGGGGCGGGGGAGGGGCCGGACGGCAGGGTGCGTTACCTGCGCCCGCAGTCCGTCAGGTGTGACAAGTCACGAGCCGAACGCCAGATCGTGGGGGAGGGTGAGGGTGAAGGTGCTGCCGGTGCCGGGCTCGCTGTGCACTGTGAGGTCACCGCCGAGGATGCGGGCGTACTCGCGGGCGAGGGGGAGGCCCAGGCCGGTGCCGCCCTCGCGGCGCGTCATCGTGGGTGCGACCTGGTAGAACGGCTCCCAGATGCGGTCCACGTGCTCCGGGCCGATGCCGGGACCGGTGTCTGCGACGGCGACCGCAACGCCGCCATCGTGGCCGCGGACGCGCACCACGACTCCGCCCCGTTCCGTGAACTTGAGGGCGTTGCCGATCATGTTGGTGAGGATCTGGCGCACCATCCCGATGTCCGTGCGGATGCGGGGGGTTGGCTCGGACTCCATGTGCAGCGTGAGGTGCTTGCGCTCGGCGGCGCCGTGCAGGGCCTCCACCACCGATGCGGCGAGGGAGACCGGGTTGACCTCGTCCGGCTCGGGACGCTTGGCGCCCGCTTCCAGGCGCGCCACGTCGAGCACCTGCTCGATCAGGCCCAGGAGGTGGCGCTGCGACGCCTGCATCCGCGAGAGCGCGTGCGCCTGCTGGGGGTTCACGGCGCCGTAGATCTCGTCCGCCATCAGCGACGCGTACCCCTCCAGCGCATTCAGCGGGGTGCGCAGCTCGTGGCTCATGGTCGCCAGGAAGTTGCTCTTGGCGTGGCTGGCCTCCTGCGCCTCCTCGTACAGCCGCGCGTTGCGTACGGCGATGGCGGCGTGGTTCGCCAGGAGGGAAA
The DNA here is from genome assembly GCA_030446945.1 of Longimicrobium sp. GTDB lineage: Bacteria > Gemmatimonadota > Gemmatimonadetes > Longimicrobiales > Longimicrobiaceae > Longimicrobium. Next base: position 6,090 of record JAUJMI010000122.1, read on the forward strand.
GGAGGCGCAGGTGCTCGCCGGTGAAGGCAGGGGCGCCCGCCGGGTTCACGACCGCGATCACCCCCAGCCCCTCGTCTCCCACGCGGAGCGGCGCCGCTGCGAGCACGCCCACCCCGAGCTGTGACAGGTGACGCAGCGGGGCGGGCGCGCCGGGGTCGCCGGTGTCCAGGATGAGCGGGGAGCCGGCTCGGAGCACCTGCTCGGTGAGCGAGCCCTCCAGCACCCCGACCGACCCCTGGATGGGCGCCAGCGGTCCGGTGGCGACGGCGGCCCGCACCCGGTCCTGCCCCGTGCCCGCCACCAGCGTCAGCCCCGCCCCCGCGGCGCCGGTCAGCTCCTCCGCGATCCCCACGATGCGCGCCGTGACCTCGGCGGGGTCCAGGGTCGAAGAGAGCGCCTCGGCGGCGGCGAGGAGGGCGCGGCTCTCGTCGGCGCGGCGCCGCTCGCCGGCGAGGAGGCGGGCGTTGTGCATCGCCATCGCCGCGGAGTCGGCCAGCGCCTCCAGCACGCGCACGTCCTCGGCGGTAAACGGCTCCGCGCGGTCCACCACGCCGAGCACGCCGAACGATTCTCCAAAGGCGCGCATCGGCGCCAGGATCACGTTGCGGACGCCCAGCCGATGAAAGGTCGCGAGCGTTCCCGCGCCGCCGGGGATCTCGCCCGGCGAGTTGAAGACGAGGGTGCGCCCCTCCCGCTGTACCATCTCCAGCGACGAGCCGGCCAGCGGGAAGACCGCCCCGTTCACCTGCGCCATGATGCCGAGCGCGGGCCCCACGCGCGCCCGGCCGTCGCCGCGGGCGGCGTTCACGTAGGCGCCGCGCGACCCCAGCAGATCCATCGCCGAGTGCGTGGCCAGCTCCAGCACGCGCGCCGGGTCGAGCTCGGAAACCAGGAAGCGCCCGATCTCACGGAGCGCGCGGCTCTCCTCTGCGCGGAGGGCGGCGTCGGCGGCGGCGGCTTCGGCCTCCACCTGGCGCTCGATCAGCGCCCGCTCCAGCCGCAGCCGGTCGGTGATGTCGTAGAAGGCCACCATGGCGCGGTCCACCTCGCCCGCCGCGTCGCGCAGCGGCACGCCCATCCCCAGCACCGTGCGCTCCTTTCCGTCCGGCAGAGGGATGACCATCTCCACCTCGGGTGTCGCTTCGCCGCGGAGGGCGCGCACCAGGGGGATCTCGTCGGCGGAAAAGGGCTCGCCCGCGGAGGTGCGCAGCGGCCAGTGCGCCAGGTAGCTGCTGGAGTCGTCATCGCCCACCTCTTCCGCAGTGCGCCCGCCCAGCCTGGCGCCCGCGGGGTTGACGTACGCGATGCGCCCTTCCGGCGCCCACGCCACGATCACGCCGACCGGCAGCGCGCCCAGGATGTCGAAGAGGGCGCGCCGCTCCGCCTCGGCCGCGCGGCGCGCGCGCACCGGTCCGGTCACCTCCACGGCGGTGGCGAGCAGGTGGCGGCGGCCGTCCGGGACGTCCACCATGCGCACGCTCAGGCGCAGCCACGCCGGGCGCGGACCCGTGGGCGGCACGCGGAGCTCGGCCACCTCCCACGGTTCGCCCGTCTCCGCCACCCGCTTCACCCGTTGCTCCACCTCCGACCCGGGCCAGCCGGGGACGACCTCGGCGACGGTGTGCCCCATCAGCGACCCCGGCGCGCGCCACGGATCGGCGAGGAAGGCGTGGCAAGCGGCGTTGGCCTCGCGCACCGCCAGCGTCTCCGCGTCCAGCAGCGCCACGGCCACGGGGAGGTTGGCGACCATCGAAGCCAGGCGTGCCTCGCGCGTGGCGGCCGCGCCGGGAGCGGGCGCCGTGCGCGGCGTTGCGTGCCGGACGTGCACGCGCAGGTCCCCGGTGGGGAGCGGGTCGGCCTCCACCTCCCAGGTGCGCCCGGCCCCGCGCGCCCCCGCCACGCGGAAGCAGACGGCGGCGCGGTCCTCCATCGCCCGCTCCAGCGCTTCGGCTTCCGGCGTGCCGCGCCACCCCGGGAGCGCCTCCCAAAGCGACGACACGCCTTCGCGCTGCCCCAGCAGGTGGAGGATCTCCAGGAGAGAGGCGTTGACGTAGCGGAAGCGCCAGTCCGGCGCCAGCACGCACACGCCTTCACGGGCGGCGCCGTAGCGCGCTTCGTGGTCGCGGTGGCGGGCTTCGGAGCTCGGCATGGCGCGGGGCCGGGGTGGTCGTTGCGAGACGGAACCGGCGGGGTCGTGGCAAGAAGACGGCCATCCTCCGTGAAGCGCCTCGGTCTTACGCGGAGGCGCGGAGAACTGCGAACCGCAGGGGCTCACACAGACACAGAGGCACAGAGGCGCTCCGTTCAGGAAGTGTGTCGGTGGAGGTGATGGTTTTCTTGCGATGTTCTCCGTGACTCTGTGTGAGGCTTGTCGTTCGGTGAACCCCATGCACGGGGTGGACTTAGGTCGCCCACGTGGCGACGCAGCACCGCCAGAACACTTGTTTAGTTAGTTCAGTATTGACTGAACGAAACGAACGATTTAGCTTTGCGGCCGTCGAATCCCCTGACCAGGTGAGCGCATGGAAGGATCGGTACAGCAGTTCGTGGAGCGGATGGGGCTCCTGTGCGAGCGCGAGGGGATGCCCCGGGGCGCCGGACGCATGTTCGGGCTGCTGCTGGTGGGCGAGCGGGCGTACTCGCTGGACGAACTCGCCGAGAAGCTCCAGGCCAGCAAGGCGTCCGTCAGCACCAACGCGCGACTGCTGGAGTCGCTGGGGCTCATCGAGCGGGTTTCGTCGCTGGGCGACCGGCGCGACTTCTACCGCGTCGGCGACGACCCGTGGGAAAGGATGCTCCGCGTGGCGCAGGGGCGCTGGACCGACATGATCCAGCTCTTCGACGAGGCCCGCGAGAGCCTCCCCGCCGGCCGCGAGGTGGGATGCGCGCGGCTGTGCGGGGCGGCCCGCTTCCACCGCCTCCTGGTGGACCGCGTGGAAGGACTTATCCAGGAGTGGAAGGAGACCTGCCGCGCCGCCCGCCGCGTAGGGGACGACGCCGCGTGATGCGGGCCCGAAAACTCGAATCCGGCGCGGGGAAGGATACGCATCCGCCGCGTGAACCTGAAAACGAACCGTCAGCCATGAGATCGCCGAACGGGGTACGCCG
>JAUJMI010000502.1 GCA_030446945.1 Longimicrobium sp.
TGCGGTCCGGAACTCGGCAGTGGCCTCTGGTCGTGGCCGCTTACATGGCACTAGCACTCACGACCTCCGCCTGCACCGGGGCGGGCGGGGGCTCCACCCTCGCACTCGGCCTCGCGGCGCACTCGTTCGGATCCGAGGGGTTTGGCGGTCTCTCCGCCGAAATCGAGGAGGACGGGCGGGTACGCCAGCTCACGAGCGCGGATTTCCGGCGAACGGAATCAAACCGGAGTCCGCATACCCGCGCGTTCGAAGTGGGCGAGCGCGGCCTGCTTCAGGTCCGGGGGGTGCTTGCCGAGGGGAACGATACCGTAGCACAGGGAGAGATCACGATTGAGCTGCGCCCGAACAGTCGGTGGAACGTGGACTTCGAGCGCGGCGGCGGAGATCCAATGCTCAAGTGCTTCGGCTGCCTGTAGAGCCGGCGGTTCGAGATCGCTCCGCATCGGCAGCGCGTTGCGGGCGAGGCGCTCTGGATCACCACCAGCGTGCGCCGGCCGGCGGAGAAGGGCGTGGTAAACTAGTGTAGTGCCGCCAAAGTCTGGTTGGTCTTCGCGACTCTCTCCATGATGTGCCTTCCCCGAGGCGGTGGGAGCAGACCCTGGTGCTTCTGCCGCGGCCTGCACGTGGCACCATCGCTCAGCGGAGGTAGGGCGCCACGTTGTCGGCGATGTCTTGCAGCTCGGCGTCGGTCAGGGGGAGCCGGTGGCGGAGCTCCGCCCAACGCTCCGCGGCCCGCGCACCGCCGGCCGTCGTGGCGTCCGAGCCGTAGAGCACGCGGTCCATCCCGATCTAGCGCATACGCTCCGCGATCTCCCGCAGCGCATCCTTGGATCCCAGCGCCCCCGGCACGATCTCCGCTAGGTGGAAGTACAGCTTCCGTGTCCTGGGGTCGCCCGCCGCGATGGCGGCCGCGTACACTGCCAGCGGCTCCGCGCGGTACTGGTTCCCGCCCCGGAAGTGGGCGATCTGCACGAGCACGTCCGGCGCGGCGGGCAGAAGGACGGTCAGGAACGCCTCCGAATGCGCGCGGCGACCGCCACCTGCACCGGCAGTCGCGGCTGCCGACGCGGCCCTGGCCTGGATTCCCGACGGAACGGAGAGCAAGGATGACGGAGCAGATCCGGGTGGGGCTGATCGGAACTAGTGGCTGGTCGGAGCGCATGTACCTGTCGTCTCTGGCCAGCGACCCGCGCGCGCGGGTGGAGGCCCTCTGCGGGCGGCGGCCGGAGCGGACGCGCGAGGTGGCCGAGCGGTTCGGCATTGCGCGGACCTTCGCCGATTTCCGCGAGATGATCGCGCAGGGAGGGCTCGACGCGGTGATCGTCGCCGCGCCGGACGACGAGCACCACGAGATGACGCTCGCGGCCGTCGACGCCCGGCTGCACGTGCTGTGTGAGAAGCCGCTGGCCCGCAGCGCAGCGCACGCGCACGAGATGTGGACGCGCGCCCGCGACGCCGGCGTGGTGCACATGACGCTGTTCACCTTCCGCTGGCTCCCCGCACACCGCTTCCTGGGAGAGCTGGTTGCCGCCGGGCGCATCGGCGAGCCGCGCGGCTTCACCTTTCGCTTCGTGCACGGCCTGGGTGTGCGGGAGGACCTGCGCTGGCGCTCGGACCCCGCGCGCTCGGACGGGGTGCTGGCGGACCTGGGCTCGCACCTCTTCGACCTGGTCCACTGGTGGCTGGGGCCGGTCGCCCAGGTGAGCGCGGACCTGCACAGCTTCGGAACGCCCCATTCGGCGGGGCGCGAGGTGGCGAACGACTCCGCCGCGGTGTCGCTGCGGCTTGTATCGGGCGCGCACGGCACGGTGCACCTGAGCAGCATCGCTCACGTGGACGAGGAGATGCCCGGCCAGGAGTTCACGCTGTTCGGCAGCGAGGGTACGCTGGAAGGGCGCCTGTCGCGGTCCCGCTCCGAGATCCGTCTGATCGCGGCGGACGAGGGCTGGCAGGCGCTCCCCATCCCGGAGCGCCTCTTCGGCGGCGCGCCCCTCGACCAGCCATTGCAGGTGTTCACCACCGGCAGCGCGGGGCCACGCGCGTGGATCGACGCGATTCTCGGTGGACGGCCCGTGTCCCCCGACTTCGAGGACGGCTGGCGGGCGCAGCGCGTGATCGACGCCGCGCTGGAGTCGGCGCGGGCCCGTTGCTGGATCGCGATCTGATCAACAACGGGTCTCACACAGAGAGTAGAGTCGAGTCGGGGCGCCGTGGCATTGCTGCCCGGTTTCCCCGACCCGCTCATCGAACCGGACGTGCGGATTTCCCGCATCCGGCTCTCCGACTGGGTTCACTTCAAGGCATGCGAGAGCGCCACCCGCCGGCGTCCGCCGAGTTGCACCAGGCCCAGTTCGGCCCGGAGCCACTGATCGGAGAATCGCCGGGTCCCCCGCCCGGAGACCTTGTGGCGTCGCACCAGAAACCTTCGCTGGTGAGCGGGCTGCTGGTGGTGGTGGCGGTGAACCTGGCCGTGCTCCTGTAC
>JAUJMI010000503.1 GCA_030446945.1 Longimicrobium sp.
GCGGCCTCGATGGCGGCGTTGAGGGCGAGGAGGTTGGTCTGCTCCGCGATCTCGCCGATGGCGGTGACGAAGCCGCTCACCCGCTCGCCGGCCGCTTCCAGGGCGTCGGTGGCGGCGTTCAGGCGGCGATAGTCCTCGCTGAGGTCGGTCAGCAGCAGCCCGGCGCGCTCCACGCGGCCGGCGTGCTCCTCCGCATCGCGCTCCAGGTGGCGCGCCTCCTCGGTGGAGCGGGCGGCCTGCGCGCGTAGCGCCTCGCCCTCGCGCGCCACGGCCTCCAGCGCGTCGCTCCCCTGCGCCACCAGCGCCATCTGCGTCTCCGCGTCGGAGGCGGCCTCGCTGATGGTGGCGCCGATCTGCCGCGCGGCCGCCTGCACCTCGCCCGCCGTGGCGGCCAGCGCGTCGGAGAGGCCGGCCAGGGTGCGGGCGCCGTCCTGGACCTCGCCCACCATCTCGCCCACCGCCAGCGACATGCGGTTCACGGAGACGGAGAGGAAGCCGAGGTCGTCCAGGTGGCGGTCGGGAAGGCGCCCGGTGAAGTCGCCCTCCTGCGCGTGCGCCAGCGCCTGCCGCACCCGGCGCAGCCGGCGCGTGTAGGCGACGGGTCCCTGCGTGGAGAGCCACCCCGTCCCCACCACGAAGAGCCACTCGATGAACACCATCCACCCGGCCGCCTCTCCACCGTCACCGCGCAGTCCCACCCAGCGCCCCGCCGGGTAGAGGATGGCGGCGAGCGCGAGCTGAACCTGCGCCGCGCGCGGCATCCCCAGCGCGTACCCGCCCACGGCGAAGATCAGAAAGGGGAGCACCAGGTAGCCCTGCGCCCCCAGCGCCGCCGTGAACGCGGCCAGGCCGATGGCGTCCAGCCCCAGGCTCCACCAGAACTGCCACGGGGCGAAGCGATCCGCACGCAGGAGGATGAAGAAGACCAGGTTCACCACGAAGAACGCGCCGCTCAGCGCCGCCGCTTCCGGGATGGTGATGGTCAGCGCGCCGGTGAGGTTCCCGATCATCGCCAGTCCCAGCGACAGGAAGACGAGGAACCAGCGTTTGTCCACGGCCTGCCGGTGCCGCTCGCGCAGGACGAGCCAGCGCTCGCGGGCAAAGAGCCCGTCGAAGTCGGTGTTGGAGCTCACGAGAGGGGACTGCGGGAGAACCACTGGAGAGCCGCGGGCGGCCCGGGGGTGGAAGGATGCCCCACGCCGCCCGCCCTTGTCAAGACTGCGTCACGATCCGGTCGCAGCGCGGCGCAGCAGATCCCAGGCGTGCGCCACGTGCGCCTGGGTCGTGCGCAGGTTGCCGACGGCCAGGCGCAGCGCCGTGCGCCCGTTGAGCTTCGTGTGCGAGAGGAGCGCCTCGCCGGTGGCGTTGACGGCCGCCATCAGCCGCTCGTTGTGCGCGTCGGCCGCTTCATCGTCCATCCCCACCGGCCGGTGGCGGAAGACGACGAGGCTGAGCGGCACGGGCGCTATCCGCTCCCACCCCGGCTCCTCATCCACCCACTCGGCGAAGAGGCGCGCCAGCCGCACGTGCTCGCGGATGCGCGCCGCCATCCCTTCGGCGCCGAAGCGGCGCAGTGTCATCCACAGCTTGAGCGAGCGGAAGCGTTTCCCCAGCGCCGGCCCGTAGTCCATCAGGTTCGTGACGCTCTCCCCCTCCGGCGTCATCAGGTACTCGGGGACGAGGGAGAAGGCGCGGCGCACCACCTCTGGCCGGCGCAGGTAGAGCACCGAGCAGTCGATGGGGACGAAAAGCCATTTGTGCGGGTTGACGACGATGGAGTCCGCCCGCTCCGCCCCGTCCAGCACCCCGCGCAGCTCCGGCACGATCGCCGCGGAGCCGCCGTACGCCGCGTCCACGTGCAGCCAGAGCGCGTGCCGCTGGCACACGTCCGCGATCGCCGGCACCGGGTCGATGCTGCTGGTGGAGGTGGTCCCCACCGTGGCCACGACGCAGAAGGGGCGGATGCCGCTCGCTCTGTCCTCCTCGATGGCGCGCTCCAGGGCGGCGGGGTTCATGCGAAAGGCGTCGTCGGTGGCGATCTTGCGCGTCCCCGTGCGCCCGATCCCCAGCGTGATTCCCGCCTTTTCGATGGACGAGTGGGTCTCTTCCGAGCAGTAGAGCCGCAGCCTTGGGAGGTCGCGCCCGCTCATCCCCTCCTCGCGCACCTGCAGCCCCGTCTCCTCGCGCGCCGCCGCCACGGCGATGAGGGTGGAGATGGAGGCCGTGTCCTGGATGGTGCCGCGGAAGAGCTCCGGGAGCCCCATCAGCTGCCGCAGCCAGTCCAGCGTGCGTGCTTCCAGCTCGGTCTGCGCGGGCCCGGTGCGCCAGAGCATGGCGTTGTTGTTGAGCGCCGCCGTCAGCATCTCGCCCAAAATCCCCGGCCCCGAGCCGGTGATGGCGAAGTAGGCGAGGAACGCGGGATGGTTCCAGTGCATCGTCCCGGGAACGATGACGTCGCGGAAGTCGCGCAGGATCTCGTC
>JAUJMI010000123.1:0-7643 GCA_030446945.1 Longimicrobium sp.
TTACGCCTCGTCTTGGTCACGTCGGTACTCTGCGATCCGCGCCCAGTGACGCGGACTCACTTGGGCCCCACCCCGTTCCCAGCGCGCCAGGGTGCTTGGGTCAACATGAAGACGGGCAGCAAATACCTCCTGCGTGAGCCCAAGAGACCTGCGTATCCGAAGCACCTCATTGATTTCCTCCTTTTGTGTTGGATCATACCCTAGGAACTCGATCAGTCGCGGGAGCATCTGGAGCGTGGGGGTGGATCGACCTCTCTCCCAGTTGTTGATCGTGGTCGCGGTTGTGGCGAGAAGTTGCGCGAGCTGCGTTTGGGTCAGATGGTTGTCCAGTCGCTTCTTCCGGATGTGGTCCCCCACCGTGACAAGCTCCTCGGGGTAGAACCGCTTCGGCGTTTCCGCGGTCAGCAGCAGACCACAATAGGGCAACGCAGGGGTGCCCCTGCGGCCACCACGGCGACACGCAGCACCGGTGCACCTGCTCGCCGCAGGCGGTGCAGCGCTACATGGCGCGCGTCAGCGGCCCCCTGCTGGACCGCATCGACCTGCACGTGGAGGTCCCCGCCGTGCGCTACAAGGACATGGTGGACGGGCGCGCCGGCGAGCCCTCGGAGGCGATCCGCGAGCGGGTGCGCCGCGCGCGCCAGATCCAGATCGAGCGGTTCGCGAGTGCGGCAGCGTAAACAGTGTAGAAGTTGTCTCGGCGGACCGGAATCGGGTAATCAGCCACAGTTCTACTTCCACCCGGATGATTCAGTGACACTCAAACGTTGAGCGACCCCTCCTTGGGCAGACTCAGGTGATACCAGGACGTGATCAGGCTACGCCCGTTTGGGGCAGAAACCAGATCGCGGCTCGTGACCGCTTGAACGAGGCATCGGCTTTCGCACGCCTGCGCGACAAGCTGGGCGTTCGTCCCCTGGCGCAGTGATCGTTCTCAACTCGCCTTCCGCGGACCGAGACATCGAGCGTCCTACTGAAGCGCCTCGCCTGGCACCGGATAGCATCCCCACGCCGGCACGACATCTGGTTCGCGGAAGCCGAAGCTGCAATCGGGGCCCTGGCGACCGACGCGCTTTTGCACCCCCTCGCCCACGAGCACGAAGTCGGGGGCCGAAGGTGCGCGTGGCACTGTTCGCGCGCCGACACCGGGTTTCGGAGATCCACGGCGATACCGTGTGGGTGCTGCGCGTGCGGGGGGCCTCGGCAGAAGAAGCTGAAATGCCCAGGTCCGCGTAGCGCATATCGCGGAAATCCGTAGTGGAAAATAATGTTCCGAATCCGCCCTCGAAACGGCGGGCCTGCATTTTGAAGATGCGGGTGTAGTTGGGGCGGCGGGTGCCGCCGCCCCGGACCGTCCACGACAGGAACCCGCACCGTCTCCGCGCGCGCATGAAAGAACGTCTCGCACCCTGGCTGCTCCACATGATGGGCTTCCGCCGCGTCAGCCGGCGCGGGGATGCCGCGCCGGGCCGGCGCGCGTCGGACCACGAGCCGGTGCGCGGGTGGCGCACCGCGCTGGGCGTGGCAGCGGCGATCGCGCTGCTGGACTGGGGGACCAAGGCCGCCGTCGCGTGGTCGGTGCCGCTGGGCGCGTTCCGAGAGGTCGTCCCCGGCCGGGTAGCCTTCTGGCACGTGCGCAACGAGGCGATGATCCTGGGGCTGTACGACAACCTTGCGCTCGGCACACGCAAGTCGATCGCGCTGGTGGCGGCGCTGCTCGCGGCGCTGGTGATCCTCCAGATCATCGGGCGCGGGCACCGGCTGCCCGGCGCGCAGCGGACGTACGCGTCGGTGTTCGTGGGGACGGTGCTGGGCGGGATGCTGGGGAACCTGGGGGAGCGGGTGGTGCACTGGGGCGTCACCGACTACCTCTCGTTCCACTGGGCGCCGTACTGGCTTCCGCCCGGCAACGTGGCGGACGTGGCGCTCTTCCTCGCGATCCCGATGGCGGTGCCGGTAATCGTGTTCGAGCTGAAGGGGCGGGCGCGGCGCGGTGCCGCGTCCGCCCACCCGGTGCATCGCGAGGCCGTGCTCTCGCGGCAGTAGCGGGGGGTGCGGCGTGGGCCCTATCTTGGTGCCCTCCACGGGGTTCACGGGAAGGGCGATGATCGCGGATGCGAAGCGCGAGCGGCTGGCGGAGATCCTCCGCGAGTGCGGCTCGGTGGTGATCGGGTACAGCGGAGGGGTCGATTCGGTCTTCCTCGCCAGGGTGGCGGTGGAGCTGCTCGGCCCCGATCGCGTGCTGGCGGTAACGGGAAAGAGCGACAGCATCGCGTCGTGGATGGAGGACATCGCGCGCGAGGTCGCCGGGCGCTTCGGCATCCCCTGGCTGGAGGTGGAGACGCGGGAGATGGACGACCCCCGCTACGCCGCCAACCCCAGCAACCGCTGCTACTTCTGCAAGAGCGAGCTGTGGGGCCGCCTGCGCGCCGTGGCCCAGGAGCGCGGCTTCGCCGCGGTGCTGGACGGCTCCAACGCCGACGACGTGGGCGACCACCGTCCCGGCGCCGTCGCCGCGGGCGAGAACGCCGTGCGCTCGCCGCTGCTGGAGGCGGGGCTCACCAAGGACGAGATCCGCGCCTGGTCGCGCGAGCTGGGGCTCCCCACCTGGGACCAGCCTGCAGCGCCCTGCCTGGCCTCGCGCCTTCCGTACGGCCTCGCCGTCACGCCACGCCGTCTGCGCCAGGTAGAGGCGGCGGAGGTGGCGCTGCGCGCGCTCGGCTTCCGCGACTTCCGCGTGCGGCACCACGGGGAGGTGGCTCGGCTGGAGGTGCATCCCGCCGAGGCCGGGCGCGTGGCCGGTGAGCGCGCGCGCATCGACGAGGCGGTGCGGGCGGCGGGGTTCCGGCGGGCATTGCTCGACCTGCAGGGGTACCGGCGCGGCGCCCTGAACGAGGGGCTCGGCGAGGGCGAGATGGTCCGGCTGGTGCAGATCGGGAGCGCGGCGTGAGCGCGGACGAGCGGGCCCTGCGCGCCGAGCGCCTGCTGGCCGCGCGCGGCTTCGCGGGGGCGCGGGTCTCCGTGGAGGGGCACGAGCACGAGATCGCGGCGGTGCGCGTTCCGGCCGGCGCGTGGGAGCGGCTGGCGGGCGACGAGGGCGCGCGCGTGGCGTGGGAGGTGAAGGCGCTCGGATTCCGCTACGTGGCGCTCGACCTGGCGCCGGCGTAGACCGCCGGATGCCGGACGCGCCCATCTACCTGGACTACGCCGCCACCGCGGCCATCCGCCCGCCGCAGGTCGCGGACGCGATGATGGCGTACCTGCGCGACGTCGGTGCCACGCCGGGACGCGCGGGGCACAGCCGCGCGGTGGAGGCGGGGCGGGTCGCCTTCCGCTGCCGCCGCGCGCTGGCGCGCGTCTTCGGCGTGCGCGGCGATCCGGGGCGTATCGCCTTCCAGCTCAACGCCACCCACGCGCTCAACGTCGCGCTGCAGGGCGTCCTTCGCCCCGGCGATCGGGTGGTGCGCACGTCGTACGATCACAACGCCGTGCGCCGTCCCGTGGCCGCCCTGGCGCGCAACGGCGTGTCGGAGACGGTGCTCGCGGGAAGGTCCGACGGGAGCTTCGACCTGGACGAGGCGGAGCGCGCGCTGGCCGGCGCCCGCCTCCTCGTCCTCTCCCACGCGTCCAACGTGCTGGGCACCGTTGCGCCGGTGGCCGAGCTCGCGGCGCGGGCGCACGCGCACGGCGCGCTGGTGCTGGTGGACGCATCCCAGAGCGCCGGCCACATCCCCGTGGACGTGGAGGGGATGGGGATCGACCTCCTGGCCTTCACCGGGCACAAGGGGCTGCTGGGGCCGCAGGGCACCGGCGGCCTGTACGTGCGCGAGGGGGTGGAGATCGACCCCATCTTCACGGGCGGCACCGGCGGCGAGTCCGGCCCGTCCGGGGTGCCCGAGGCCATGCCAGACCGGCTGGAGGCGGGGACGCAGAATGGGCCCGGGATCGCGGGGCTGCTGGCCGGCGTGGAGTGGGTCCTGGGGCGCGGAGTCGAGTCGATCCACGCACGACAGAGCGCGCTCAAGGAACGGCTGCACGAGCGGCTTTCGAGTGTGCCCGGGCTGCGCCTCCTCTCGCCCGCCGCGCCCGAGGGGGCGGGGATCGTCACGGTGACGGTGGACGGGATCGATCCGTCGCACATGGCGGCGCGGCTGGACCGGGATTTCGGGGTGATGACACGTGCGGGGCTGCACTGCGCCCCGGAAGCGCACCGCATCCTCGGCACCGAGGCCACCGGGGCTGTCCGCTTCTCCGTCGGCTGGGCGACCATGGAGGCGGAGGTGGACCACGCGGCCGAGGCCGTGGCGGCGCTGGTGTCCGAAACAATGCCCGCTTGCGCGGGGTAGGTTAGCGAGCCTGAAACGGCAGAGAGCGGCCCGAAACCACGACAGGGGCGACGATGGCGAGACGGCGGGGCGGGGCGGTGGGGCTGCTGGCGGTCGTGGCGCTCCTGGCGCTCGGGGTGTGGTTCTTCCGCGACCGGATTCCGGGATTGGGCGGCGGGGGGAGCGTGGCGGCCACCAAGGTGTCGCCCGAGGCCGCGGCGCAGGCGCAGGAGAAGCTCGCCCGCATGCGCAGGGACCGGGACACGGTGCACCTCACCGACGTCGAGTTCACCTCACTGCTGCGCTACGACCTGGCGGGGCTCACCGGGCCGCTTCAGCAGCCCTCGGTGGACTTCGTGGACAACACGCTCAAGCTCACGGGGAGCGTCCCCAAGGACCTCCTTCCCAACTCGCCCGAGCTGGCGCAGGCGCGCCGCTTCCTCCCGGACACCGTGGAGGTGATGGTGAGCGGCTCGTTGCGGCCCCTGCGCGCCGGCCGCGGCGCGCTGAACGTGCAGGACGTGGCGGTCGCGCGCTTCCCCGTGCCGGCGAGCTACTACCCGCTGGCGCTGGAGCGGCTGGGGCGGCGGCCCGAGGCCGGAGCCGAGCCCAACGAGTTCCCCTTCACCCTCCCTCCGGGCATCGCATCCGCCGAAGTCGTGGGCGGAGCGCTCATCCTCACCCCGTCGACCCAGTAGATCCATGGCCCGCATCATGGTGGTAGACGACGAGGACGGGATCCGCCGCGTCCTCGCGCAGCTCTTCGAGTACGAGGACCACGAGGTCCGTACCGCCGCCGGCGCGCAGGAGGCGTACGGCATCTACGGCGAGTTCCGCCCGGACGTCACCTTCATGGACGTGAAGATGGCGCGCACCGACGGGCTGGAGGCGCTCACCCGCCTGCGCGAGATGGACCCGGGCGCGGTGGTGGTGATGATCAGCGGCCACGGGACCATCGACACCGCCGTGGAGGCCACGCGCCGCGGCGCCTTCGACTTCCTGGAAAAGCCGCTGGACACGGACCGCACCCTGCTGGTGCTGCGCAACGCGCTGCAGCAGAACGGGCTGATGGCCGAGAACGCCCGCCTGCGCGGCGAGGTGGAGAGCCGCCACGCCATCGTGGGCCGCTCCTTCGCCCTGCGCCAGGTGCTGGACCGCGTGGAAAAGGTGGCCCCCACCGACGCCCGCGTCCTCATCACCGGCGAGAACGGCACGGGTAAGGAGCTGATCGCGCGGGCCGTCCACCGCCTCTCGCCGCGCGCGGAGAAGACGTTCGTGGAGCTGAACTGCGCCGCGATCCCCTCCGAGCTGATCGAGAGCGAGCTCTTTGGGCACATGAAGGGCTCCTTCACCGGCGCCCACGAGGACCGCGCCGGCAAGTTTGAGGTGGCGGATGGAGGAACTCTTTTCCTGGACGAGATCGGCGACATGAGCCTGACCGCGCAGGCCAAGGTGCTGCGCGCTTTGCAGGAGGGGATCGTCACGCGCGTGGGCGGCGCCAAGCCGATCCGCGTGGACGTGCGCGTGCTGGCGGCCACCAACAAGGACCTGGAGGAGGAGATCCGCGGCGGGCGCTTCCGCGAGGACCTCTTCTACCGCCTGAACGTGATTCCGCTGCACGTGCCGCCGCTGCGGGAGCGCCGCGAAGACATCCCCATGCTGGTGCAGCACTTCGCGGAGAGCTACGCGCAGGAGGGCGCCGTCAAGCCGCGCCGCTTCACCGACGACGCGCTCGACAGGCTCCAGCGCATGGACTGGCCCGGCAACGTGCGCGAGCTGCGCAACACCGTGGAGCGCCTCCTGATCCTCAGCTCCGGCCCCGCGGTCGGCGCGGACGACGTGGACCTCCTGGTGTCGGGGCACATGAAGGGGGGCGGCCTCTCCGGCGACCTCCTCTCCTGCAACACCTTTGCGGAGTTCAAGGAAGCGGCCGAACGCGCCTTCATCATCCAGAAGCTGCGCGAGAACGACTGGAACGTCTCGGAAACGGCGCGCATCCTGGACATGCCCCGCTCGAACCTCTACAAGAAGATCGAGCGATACGAGCTGGTCCGCGAAGGGTGATGCGCGGCCTGGGCGCGCTCGGCTGGCTGCTGTTCGCGGTTGTGTGGATGATCGGAACCTTTGGAGGGGGCGCGGCGCTGGCCTGGCTCTACAAGCGCCTCCACCCCGATCTCGCCTTCTACAAGCTGTGGGCGCTCTGGTCCGCCCTCCTGTCCGGGGCGGCGGTGCTGGCCTTCGCCTTTGGGCTCGCCTGATCGTCGGTCGCGCGTGCACCGGATCGACCCTGCTGGCGCGGCGCGCGGGGAGGTAGGAGGCGAGCGCGGCGGTGGCGAGGATCACGCCGTCCACCACCGCGAACGTGGCGGGGTCGGTGGGGCTCACTTCGAAGAGCATGCTCCGCAGCACGCGCGTGCCGGCGAGAGAGCCGGCGATCCCCGGTACGCACCCCCAGAGCGCCAGGCGCATGCCCTGGCGCACCACGAGCGTGCGCAGCTCCTCCGCACGGGCGCCGAGCGCGAGCCGGATCCCGAACTCGCGCGTCCGCCCGCGCACGGTGGGCGCGATGGCGCCGTAAAGCCCCACGCCGGCGAGCAGGAGGGTGGCCGCGGCAGACGTTCCCAGCAGCCAGGTGCTGAACCGCGGCCGCGCGAGGGGCGCAGCCAGCAGCTGTCGCATGGAGCCGCCACCCGCCACCACGAGCTCGGGGTGGATCTGGTGTAGGACGCCGCGGATCTGCGGGAGCACGCCGGCCGGATCGGAGCGCGTCCGCACCGCCAGCGTCATCGGCACTGGGCCGGGGAACTGACGGATCGGCAGGTACAGGGTGGGCTGCGCGCTCGTCAGCTCGCGGTAGCGCGTCTCCGCCACCACGCCGATGACGGTGGCCCATTCTCCCGGCGAGTCCGGGCCGCCGAGCTTGACGCGCTTGCCGATGGGGTCGTCGCCGGGCCAGGCCTGCCGTGCCGCGGACTCACTGAGGATGGGCACGCCGGGCGCACCCTCCCGGTCCTGCGCGCCGCCGGATCTCCTTCGCGCCGCGCCGGGGGAGTGTGGAGCGGCGCGGGAATCTGGGCGAGCCCATCAGCCCTCCGGGACGGGTTCGAGAACCTGGAACACCGCCGCCACGTAGCGCCGCCACGCCGATGCTTCGGCGCGGAGCTGGACGCGGCCGGTCTCGGTGAGCGAGTAGTAGCGGGCGCGGCGGTTGTTCTCGGATACGCCCCACTCCGCCGCCAGCCAACCCTTCGCCTCCAGCCGGCGCAGCGCCTGGTAGAGCGCGGCGTCCTGCACCTGGAGCACGCCGCCGGTACGATC
>JAUJMI010000123.1:7743-9131 GCA_030446945.1 Longimicrobium sp.
AGCCGCTCCCGGTTGCACCCCTTCCCGCGATGGTTAGATTGCCGCGCCCGGACCAAAACGCGGTACGGCACTCCCCAGAACAGGGCGGAACATGGCGGACAAGTTCAAGAACTTCATCGGCGGCGAATGGGTGGAGCCGTCTTCGGGCGAGTACTTCGAGAACCGCAACCCGGCCCGCTGGTCGGAGGTGATCGGGCTGTGGCCGCGCTCCGGCCAGGACGACGTGGACCGCGCCGTCGCCGCCGCCAAGGAGGCGTTCCCGGCTTGGGCGCGCACCCCGGCGCCGGACCGCGGCAACATCCTGCGCCGCGTGGGCGACCTGCTCAGCGAGCGCAAGGACGAGATCGCCAGGGCCGCCACGCGCGAGATGGGCAAGGTGCTCACCGAGACGCGCGGCGACGTGCAGGAAGGGATCGACACCGCCTACTACGCGGGGGTCGAGGGGCGCCGCCTCTTCGGAAATACGGTGCCGTCCGAGCTCTCCAACAAGTGGGCGATGACGTACCGCCGCCCCATCGGCGTGTGCGGGCTCATCACCCCCTTCAACTTCCCGCTCGCCATCCCCACCTGGAAGATGTTCCCGGCGCTCGTCTGCGGGAACACGGTGGTCATCAAGCCCGGCGAGGACGTCCCGCACACCGTGCAGCTCCTCGTCGAGATCCTGGAGGAGGCGGGGATCCCCAAGGGCGTCGTCAACCTGGTCCACGGCGAGGGCGCGACGGGCGCGGCCATCGTCAACCACCCGGACGTGGCCGCGATCTCCTTCACCGGTTCCACGGCAACGGGAAGCATCATCGGCCGGGCGTGCGGCGAGTCGCACAAGCGGCTGTCGCTGGAGATGGGCGGCAAGAACGCGCAGATCGTGATGGCCGACGGCGACCTGGACCTTGCGCTCGAGGGCGTGCTCTGGGGCGCGTTCGGCACCACGGGCCAGCGCTGCACCGCCACCAGCCGGCTCCTACTCCACGACTCGATCCACGACGAGTTCCTGGAGCGCCTGGTGGGGAAGGCCCAGGGCCTCACCCTGGGCTACGGCGTGGAAGACGGCGTTGAAATCGGCCCCCTGATCAACGAGGCCGCGCTCGCCAAGGTGGAGAGCTACATCGAGATCGGCCGCTCGGAGGCGCGCCTGGTCATCGGCGGCGAGCGCGCCAGGGGCGACGGCGTGGACGACGGCTGGTTCTTCCAGCCCACCATCTTCGCCGACGTGAAGCCCGGCTCCCGCCTGGCCACCGAGGAGATTTTCGGCCCGGTGCTCTCCGCCATCCGCTTCACGGAGGTGGACGAGGCGTTCCGCATCAACAACGAGGTGAAGTACGGCCTCTCCAGCTCGGTCTACACGCGCGACGTGAACATCTCGTTCCGGGCGCTGCAGTACCTGGACAACG
>JAUJMI010000124.1:0-7811 GCA_030446945.1 Longimicrobium sp.
CGGGAAGCCTACTGAAGTGGGCTCGAGAACCGCGGCGTTGGACGCGGAGTCCGCGGAGGCGGACTTCGTGTGGTTCCAGCGGCGAATTCATTCGCTCCTGGAACGCGGGCCCGGTGGACGCGGGAGGCACGTGGAGCCCCAGGTCGGGCCATCGCACCCCCGCCTGTTACAACACAGGGCACTTGCGCGGCGCTCCGGTCCTCATCGGACGGGGCGCCGCGTGTCGTTGGGACGCACGGGAGAGGCACCGGTGCCACACCCGCAATTTTGGAGGACAGGATGAGCGGCGAGAGCGGATTCACCCACCTGGACGAACGCGGCCGGCCGCGCCTGGTGGACATAGGGGACAAGGAGGTGACCCGGCGGACCGCCGTGGCCGAGGGACGCATCCGCATGGCGCCCGCGACGTTGGCGGCGGTGGTGGAGGGGCGCGCGGCCAAGGGCGCCGTCCTCACCGTGGCGGAGATCGCGGGGATCATGGGGGCGAAGCGCACCTCGGACCTGATCCCCCTCTGCCATCCCCTCCCCCTCACCTCCGTGCGCGTGGAGCTGGAGGCGGACCACGCGCTCCCCGGTCTGCGCGCGATGGCGACCACGCGCACCGATGGCAAGACCGGCGTGGAGATGGAAGCGCTTACAGCGGTAAGCTGCGCGCTCCTCACCGTTTACGATATGTGTAAAGGAATGGATCGGGGCATGGCCATCGTGGAGGTACGTTTGCTGCACAAGGAGGGAGGGCAGAGCGGGGTCTGGACCGCGTCGGCCGGGGCTTAGCCCTGGCACGGCGTTCCCCCGCACGCTGAGAACCAGAACTCCTGGGGGCTGGCATGCAGTCTCTCCTGTTGAGGCTTCAGAACGACATCGAGTCCCGGAAGCGGCCCCGCCTGGAGCTGCTCCCGGTGCTGCGCAGTGCGCTCGTGGGTGGGCTGGTGGTGATCGCCGCGTTCCTGATGGGCGCGCGCACCGCCAGCAGCAGCGACGCGAGCGTCATCCGCGCCATGGTGGACCCGGCGCCCGCCGGCATCAAGGACCTGCAGGCGACGGAGCTGGAGAAGCTGCGGCGCACGGTGAACTACTCGGCCCGCTACGCCATCCCCGCGGACATGGCGGCGCGGATCGAGGAGATCGCCCGCGCGGAGGACGTCGACCCCGACCTGGCGTTCGGCCTGGTCCGCGCGGAGAGCGAGTTCAACCACCGCGCCAAGAGCAGCGTGGGCGCCGTGGGCCTCACGCAATTGATGCCGTCCACCGCGAAGTATTTCCGCGTGAACGGCACCACCCGGCACGACCTGTACGACCGCGACACCAACCTGCACATCGGCTTCCGCTACCTGAAGACGCTGCTCGACAAGTACGACGGCAACGTGCGCCTGGCGCTCCTCGCCTACAACCGCGGCCCCGACCGCGTGGACCAGATCCTCCGCAGCGGGGGCAACCCGAACAACGGCTACGTGGAGATGGTCCTCCGCAAAAAGCCCGGCCGCCACAACCCGTAGCGGCGCCCCCGGATGCACGAAACGCCCGGCCTTCGCGAGAGGCCGGGCGTTCATGCGTGCCGATGCGCCCAGCCAGCCGCCGAGGTCCGCCCGGGGAGGATCGGCGGCGGAGCGGCCGCGGAAGACCGGCGCGATGAATCGCGCCCCAGGGCGATTTTGCGACGCGCAAAACCCAGCACGCAAACAGGCCCGCGGGGATCGCTCCCCGCGGGCCTGCGTTGTTACGGCCGTGCCGCCTTCAGACGGTGAACGAGCTGCCGCAGCCGCAGCCGCCGCTGGCGTTCGGGTTGTTGAAGGTGAAGCCCGAGCCCTGGAAGGTGGAGACGTAGTCGATCTCCACGCCGGCCAGGTACTGGAGGCTGAAGGGGTCCACGAAGAGCCGCACCCCGTTGGACTCCAGGATCATGTCGTCCTCGCCCGCCTCGTCCTCGATGTTGAGGCCGTACTGGAACCCCGAGCACCCGCCCGGAAGGACGCCCACGCGGAGCCCGGCGGACTCGGTGGCCCCCTGCTCCTCCATGTAGCGGCGAACCTCGGCGACGGCCGTCGGGGTCACCGTGACGGGGCTGGTGGCGGTCTCTGTGTTCGCGGTCGCGTTATCGGTCTGCATCGCTGCCCCCACGTTGTTTGGTGTGGCGCGGGCCGAACGACTCCCGCCGCATCGGCCACTTCTTACCCTTTCGCGCGTCGCACGTTTCAGTCCGCTGCGGCGAAAGGGTGCTGGGATCAAGATAATCAGCCCGTCAACCCCGGGACAGTGCAACGATCCGCTCCACCGCCTCCGCCAGCGAGTCCACGACTTCGACGTGCGGGGGCGTCTCCGCCTCGCTCTGCGGTCCGCGCACCAGGATCGCCGTGCCGCCGAACCGCTCCGCCGGGGCCACGTCGCGCAGGCGGTCGCCGACGAAGAAGGCGCCCGCCAGCTCCAGGCCGTGCTCGCGGGCGGCGCGGAGGAACATCCCGGCGCCGGGCTTGCGCAGCGCCTCGGGGTCCGGGTCGCCGGGGGCGTGCGGGGCGTGGTACTCGCCATTCAGGCGGGCGCCGGCGACGGCAAGGAGCTCCACCAGCCGCGCGTGCACGGCGCGGTACTGCGCCCAGGTGAAGTATCCCCGCCCGATCCCGGACTGATTGGTCACCAGGAACACGGGGTGCCCCGCCCCGTTCAGCCGCGCCACCGCCTCCGCGGCGCCGGGAAGGAGCTCCACACCCTCGGGGTCGGACAGGTAGTGGCGGTCGACAATCAGGGTGCCGTCGCGGTCAGGAAGACCGGTGGCTTCAACCCGCGGTGATGTTGAAGCCGGCGTCCACGTACATCGTCTCGCCCGTGACCCCGGCCGAGAGCGGCGAGGCCAGGAAGAGCGTCGCGTTCCCCACCTCGTCCGGCTCCACGGTGCGTTTCAGCGGCGAGCGCTCCGCGGTGATCCGCAACAGGTCACGGAAGTGGGCCACGCCGCGCGCCGCCAGCGTGTTGATGGCGCCCGCCGACACGGCGTTGATGCGGATGCCGCGCTGCCCCAGGTCCACCGCCAGGTAGCGCACGCACGCCTCCAGCGCCGCCTTCGCCACGCCCATCACGTTGTAGCCGGGCACCGCCTTCTGCGACCCGTAGTAGGTCATGGTGACGATGCTGCCCCCCTCCGGCATCATCGCCGAGGCCGCGCGCGAGAGGGCGACCAGCGAGTACGCCGAGATCTCGTGCGCCGCCAGGAAGTCGTCGCGCTGGGTCTCAATGAACGGGTTCGCCATCGCCGGCTTGGGGGCGAAGGCGACGGAGTGGAGGAGGAAGTCGAGCTGCCCCCAGCGCTCCTTGAGCGCGCCGAAGACTCCGGCGACCTGCGCCTCGTCGCGCACGTCCAGGTCCATCAGCGGCACGTCGCCCAGCTCGGACACGGTGCGGGTCACGCGGTCGCGCATGATCTCGCCCTGGTAGGTGAAGGCCAGCTCCATCCCCGCCCCGGCCAGCGCGCGCGCGCACCCCCAGGCGATGGAGTTCTGGTTGGCGACCCCTACGATCAGCCCCTTCTTCCCTGCGAGCAGCCCCGAGAGGGGCGACGATTCGGTCATGGCGATGGTTCCCGTTGGGGAGATGAGAGACGGCGGCTCAGGGGCGAGCCGGAGGCGCGGGCCGTGCCGGTGCCGCGGCCGGCGGAGGCGTGGTTCCGGCCGGAGGCGCGGGTTGCGGAGCCGGCGCCGCGCGGGGCGTGCGCAGGCGAAGCTCGCCCCCGCCCACCAGCCCCACCAGGTTGCGCACCCCGTCCACGCGGATCGTGTACTGCGCATCCGGCCGCAGCGCCCCCGCCACGCGCACGGTGATGGTGCGCGCCGGCACCGGCCCGCGCGCGGCGGCCGGCGCCCCCCGCCGCGCCGGGGCCGCCGGCGCCGGCGCCGCGGCCGTATCCGGGGCGGCGGGCACCTCCGCCGGCGCGCCGATCGTCACCGAAGCGATTCGCACCGGCGTGCTGTCCGGCGCCAGGAGCCGCACCTGCGTCGCGGTTATGCGTTGCGTCGGATCGAGGAAGTCGTCGAAGCGCACCGTGATCGCCGAATCGGCCGCAGTCGCCTCCAGCGCCCTCGGCGCCGAGGTATCGGGCGCCACGATGCTGAGCGCGACCGAAGGCTGCGCGCCCACGAGTACGCGCGCGACTGCGGTGTCGCGCGACTCGAACGGCTCCAGCGCGCGGTTGGCGTTGGGGTCGCTGAAGGCGCGCATCTGGTACTCCCCCGCCGGGATCTGGGCGAAGGCAAAGGTTCCCGCCTCGTCCGTACGCGTGGCGTAGACGAGCGAATCGGGGCGCAGGATCGCCTCTACGCGCACCCCCCTTGCGGGCTGCGCCGTCTGCCGGTCCAGGACGGTGCCGGACAGAAAGGTCTCCGGGATCTCCGGGCCGGTGGAGAAGACCAGCCGGATCGGCTCCGGGATGCGGTTGTCGAAGCGGTCCTTTACCGTGGAGTCGACCACCACCTGGTAGATGCGATTCGGCTCCCACCCACGGCGCAGCGAGACGCGCAGCTCGCCGCCATCCTTGTCCACCGCGACCGCGCTGGTGCGGGGCGAAACGGTGATCGCCTCCTCCAGCCGCTCCTCCGAGAGCCCCTCGTCGAACACGAAGACGGCGGGCGTGCGCAGGTTGGGGGCCCGGGCAAAGGTATCCGGCCGCGTGGTGAGTAGCCGAGGCGCCTGGCGGTCCTCCTCGCCGCCGGTGGGCGCCTCGATGTGCGCGCACGCGGCGGCCAGCAGCGCCGCGCAGATCCCCAGGCGCTTCACGAGCCCCCCTCCAGCGCGGCGAGCTTGTCGGCCAGCTTCGCCCGTTGCTCGCGGAACGCCGCCACCTTCTCGCGCTCCTTGTCCACCACCTCGGCGGGGGCGCGGGCCACGAAGCTCTCGTTCCCCAGCTTCTTCTCGGTCCCGGCGATGAGCCCGTCCAGCCGGCCGCACTCGGTGCGCAGGCGGGCGCGCTCCTTGTCCAGGTCGATCACCCCGGCCAGCGGCACGAAGAGCTCCGTGCCGGAGCGCAGGACGGCGTTCGCGCCCACCTCGCCGTTGGCGGCGCCCCACTCCACCGCCTCCACGCGCGCCAGGTCCAGCAGGGCGCGGGCGCTCCCCTCGATTGCCGCGCGGGCCGCGTCGCCCGCCGCCGGAATGCGCAGCGGGATGCGGGTGCCTGGGGCGATCCCGTATTCCGCGCGGATGTTGCGGATGGCGCCGATCGCCTCCTGCACCTCCGCGAAGCCGGCCTCGGCCGCGGGGTCCTCGGCGCCCGGGGTGGGCCAGGACGCCACGATCAGCGCGGGCCCGTCGCCCTCGGCGCGCGGCAGCTTCTGCCACACCGCCTCGGTAATGTAGGGCATCACCGGATGGAGGAGGCGGAGCGCGCCGTCCAGAGCCTCCGCCAGCACGGCGCGGGCAGTGCGCTGGCTGGCCTCGCCCAGGTCGCCGCGCAGGCGGGGCTTGGCCGCTTCCAGGTACCAGTCCGCCAGCTCGCCCCAGAAGAACTGATAGCCGCGCAGCGCGGCGTCCTGGAGCCGGAACTTCTCCAGCGACTCGGTCGTCTCGCGCACGGCTTTCGACAGGCGCGACAGGATCCAGCGGTCCGCCAGCTCCAGCTCGCCCTGCACCTCGGCCAGGGGCACCCGCTCGCCGTCGCCCAGGTTCATCAGGGCGAAACGCCCCGCGTTCCACAGCTTGTTGGCGAAGTTGCGCGCCGGCCCGAACGACTCTTCCAGGTTGTCCGGGTTCACCCCCTGGTCCATCCCCGCCGCGGCGCCGGTGATCATGGTGTAGCGCAGCGCATCGGCCCCGAAGCGCGCCACCACGTCCAGCGGGTCCACGCCATTGCCCAGCGACTTGCTCATTTTCCGCCCCAGGTGGTCCCTCACCATCCCGGTGAGGTACACGTCCCGAAAGGGCACCTCGCCCCTGAACTCCAGCCCCGCCATGATCATCCGCGCGATCCAGAAGAACAGGATGTCGTGCCCGGACACCAGCGTGTGGTTCGGATAGAAGGCGCGCAGATCCGGCGTCTCCTCCGGCCACCCCAGCGTAGAAAAGGGCCACAGCCAGCTGGAGAACCAGGTGTCCAGCACGTCGGTGTCCTGCTCCAGCTGCGTGCTTCCGCAGTGGGGGCACGACGTGGGGTCCTCGCGGGCCACGGTCATCTCGCCGCATCCCTGGCAGTACCACACGGGGATGCGATGCCCCCACCAGAGCTGGCGGCTGATGCACCAGTCGCGGATGTTCTCCAGCCAATACTCGTAGGTGCGCCCGTAGCGCTCGGGCGTGAAGCGCACGTGCCCGTCGCGCCACGCCTGGAGCGCGGGCTCGGCGAGGGGCTTCATCCGCACCCACCACTGGTCGGAGAGGCGCGGCTCCACCACCGTGCCGCAGCGGTAGCAGTGCGGCACCGAGAGGGTGTGGTCCTCCACCTTTTCCAGCAGCCCCAGCTCCTCGAACGCGGCCACCACCGCGCGGCGCGCCTCGAAGCGGTCCAGCCCGCGGAACGGCTCCGGCACGGCGTCGCTCATGGACGCCTCCGGGGTCATCACGTCCATGGCGGCAAGGCCCGTGCGCTGCGCCACCTCGAAGTCGTTGGCGTCGTGCGCCGGCGTGATCTTCACCGCCCCCGAGCCGAACTCCGGGTCCGCGTAGTCGTCCGCCACCACCGGGATGCGGCGGCCCGTGAGGGGAAGATCGATATCCTTCCCCACGATGCCGGCGTAGCGCTCGTCCGACGGGTTCACGGCCACGCCGGTGTCGCCCAGCATCGTCTCCGGGCGCGTGGTGGCCACCACCAGGTAGGCGCCGCCGTTGGAGAGGCGCGGCAGCGATCCGCCATCCACTCCCTCGGCCACGGGGTAGCGCAGGTGCCAGATCTTCCCCTGCTTCTCCTCCGGCTCCGCCTCCTCGTCGGAGAGCGCGGTGAGGCAGCGCGGGCACCAGTGGATGATGCGGTGGCCGCGGTACACCAGCCCCTTCTCGTGCAGGCGCACGAACACCTCGCGCACCGCCCTGGACAGCGACGGGTCGAGGGTGAAGCGCGTGCGGTCCCAGTCCGCCGAGGAGCCGATGGCGTGCAGCTGCTGGAGGATGGTGCCCCCGGTCTCGCGCACGAACGCCCACACCCGGTCCACGAAGAGCTCGCGGCCCAGGTCGTAGCGCGTCTTCCCTTCTTTCGCGAGGATACGCTCCACCACGTTCTGCGTGGCGATGCCGGCGTGGTCGGTGCCGGGGATCCAGAGCGCGTTCCTACCCTGCATCCGCCGCCAGCGGATGAGGAGATCCTGGATGGTGTTGTTGAGCCCGTGTCCCATGTGGAGCACGGCCGTCACGTTGGGCGGGGGAATGGGGATGACGTACGCCTCGTCCCCGCTGCCGGCGTCCGCGCGGAAGAACCCCTGCTCTTCCCACCAGCGGTAGAGCTCGGCCTCGGTTTCCTGCGGGTTGTACTGCGGCGGGAGCGGCTCGGCCATTCCCTTCGTCTCCGATAGGAACAACGGGGCTTCCAACCCCGTGTGGGTCTCTCGTGAAGAAGGGCCAATCTTACCCGCCGCGCCGGGACGGGTCAAGCGACCGCCGGCTCCGGGACTGCCCGTTGTTTCGCGCATGATGGCACCCGTGTGCTCGATCTCGTGGGGCGGGCGGGGTGCCCGGCTCCGGGAAAACGAAACCGCCCCCCGGATCGGTCCGGGAGGCGGGCACGGGTGCCACGCCGCGCGCAGGCGGCAACGCGTCGTTTCAGACGCGCGCGCAGGCCCTCCGCGCCCCGGAACGGATCCGGGGGCCGGTAACTCGGCGAGTGCGAAGTGCGTGCGTCATCG
>JAUJMI010000124.1:7911-9110 GCA_030446945.1 Longimicrobium sp.
GGCTCCAGCGACTTGCGAAGCTCGTCCAGCGGCAGGTCGCGCACACGGATCTCCAGCGGGATCACGTACTCCGTCTGCGTCTGCGTGCGCACGCGAAAGGTGTCGCGCAGCCGCACCGGCATGTCCGTCTTCACCGGGATGCGGGTGTTGATCGGCAGGCGGACCATGTAGGTGCCCAGCGGCCCCCGCAGCGGCACGTTGACGGTGGTGTTGATGGGGAAGGTGGTGTTCAGCTTGATGTTGTACGTCTGGTCGAACGGCACGTCGAAGTGGAGCGGCGTCCCCGACGGTACCCGGACCTGGTACTTGATGGTCGCGTCCGACTTTCCGAGCCTTTCCGCCATTCTCCCCACGGCGGGCGCCGCCAGCCGCTCCGGCTGCCGCAGCCGCGACAGGAGCAGCGCGTTCATCAGCAGCGACAGCACCGCCACCGCCAGTGCCGCCGGCGCGATCCATGAGTTGCGGGACGGACGCGGATCGTTCAAGCGCGCTCCATGGGCGGGGAACAAGGTAAACGCCTGCGCCTCAAATGATAACGCGGAGGCGTGCCGCGGCGCGAGGGTGGGGGCGGTGGGGGTTCGGGCAGGCAAGGAATGCCGCCGCCCAATCACCCGGGGATGAATCCCCCGGCTGGAATGAAGCCGGCTCGAGAAACGCCGGGGGACGGTGCAGGCCCGTGGCACGGGCGCGATGGATCGCGCCCCTACGGGGCAGGGTGGAAAGGCAGAGGCACGGAGAGAGACCACCCCCTCCGTGCCTCCACGTCCAGCATGCCGTGCGGGATCTCAGCCGACGACCTTGCGGACCTCTTCGGCGAGGCGGGGGACGATCTGGTTGAGGTCGCCCACGATGCCGTAGTCGGCCACCTTGAAGATGGGGGCTTCGGGGTCCTTGTTGATCGCCACGATGTAGCGCGAAGAGCGCATGCCGGCCAGGTGCTGGATGGCGCCGGAGATGCCGATGGCGAAGTACAGGGTCGGGGACACCGTCTTCCCCGTCTGCCCCACCTGTTCGGCGTGGGGGCGCCACCCCGCGTCCACCACCGCGCGCGACGCACCGACGGTGGCGCGGCCGTGGAAGGCGTCGGCGAGGTCTTCGAGGATCTTGAAGTTCTCGGCGCTCCCCAGCCCGCGCCCGCCGGCCACGATCACCGGCGCCTCGGCCACGTCCATCTTCTCCCCCGCCGCCGCGCGGATCTC
>JAUJMI010000125.1 GCA_030446945.1 Longimicrobium sp.
CGGGGGGGGTCGGAGGGGGCCGCCCGGCCCACCCGCGCCGGGGGGGCGGGCCCCCCCCCCCCCCCCCCCCCTGGCCCCGGCGGGGCCGCCCCCCCCCCCGGGGGGGGGGCCCCCGGGGGGGCCGCGCGCCCCCCCCCCTTGTTTGGCACACCCCCGGGGGGGGGGGGGCGGCCCCCCCCCGGGCCCCCCCGGCCGTTACTGCTGAGGGACTGAGCCATGCGCGACATCATCATCCTCGCCTGCACGGAGTGCAAGGAGAGGAACTACAACAAGACCAAGAACAAGCGGAAGCACCCGGAGCGCGTGGAGTACAGCAAGTACTGCCCCCGGTGCAACAAGCACCAGCCCCACAAGGAAACCAAGTAGCGCTCCCGCCGCCGCCCACGGGCGGCGGCCCGCTGCATAGGGCCGGCCGCGCGCCGGCCGCAACCGTTCATCGCACCATCGGTTTCCTTGCATGGCTGACACGACCCGTACGTCCCCGCGAGAGTTCCTCGGCGAGGTGAAAGAGCAGGTCCAAAAGATCACCTGGCCCGACCAGGAGCAGCTGAAGAGCTCCACGGGCGTCATCCTCGCCTTCGTGGCGATGGTTGCCGTGATCATCTTCGGGATGGACATTGCGGTGCGCACCGTTCTCGAGCTTATCCGCTCGCTCTTCGCGTGAGCGCGACCATGGCCGAGGCCAAGTGGTACGCCATCCAGAGCTACTCCGGGCACGAGAACAAGGTGCAGCGGCTGATCCAGCGCCGCATCGACGAAGAGCCGGGCGAGCCGCAGGAGAAGCAGATCCAGGAAGTGCTGGTCCCCACGCAGGAGGTGGTGGAGATCCGCAACGGCAAGCGCGTCACCGTGACCCGCAAGCTGTACCCTGGCTACGTGCTGGTGAAGATGGTGAGCAACCAGCGCACCGTGAACCTCGTCAACGGGATCCAGGGGGTCATCAAGTTCCTGGGCTCCGGCGCCGAGCCGCAGTCGCTCTCCGAAGACGAGCTGGCCAAGATCTTCGGGCAGGAGACGGAGCCGGTGGCGGGGGCGGAAGAGCCAGTGGTGCTCATCCCCTTCACGCACGGGCAGGTGGTGGAGGTCACGGACGGGCCGTTCAAGGAGTTCAGCGGCACCGTCCAGGACATCGACCACGACAAGGGCAAGGTAAAGGTGGAGGTGTCGCTCTTCGGGCGCCCCACCTCCATCGAGCTGGACTACACGCAGCTCCGCGGATTCTGATCTCGAGGTCGTACGATGGCTAAGAAAGTAACCGGCTTCATCAAGCTCCAGGTTCCCGCGGGCGCCGCCAACCCGGCGCCCCCCGTTGGTCCCGCGCTGGGCCAGCACGGCGTGAACATCATGGAGTTCTGCAAGCAGTTCAACGCGCGCACGCAGGGTCAGCCCGGGATGATCATCCCGGTGGAGATCACCGTGTACGCGGACCGCTCCTTCACCTTCATCACCAAGACGCCCCCCGCGGCCGTCCTGCTGAAGAAGGCGGCGGGGGTGGACAAGGGCTCAGCTTCTTCCAAGAAGACCAAGATCGGGCGCGTCACGCAGGACCAGGTGCGTCAGATCGCCGAGACCAAGATGCCCGACCTGAACGCGGCGGACCTCGACGGCGCCATGCGCATGATCGCCGGCACCGCGCGCTCGATGGGGCTCGAGATCGTGGGATGAACGGGAGTGCTAAGTGCTAAGTGCTGAAAAGCAGTTCAGGACTTAGGACTTAGCACTTTCATACGACGGGAGGCCGAAACGCCGCCGCGTCGGAGGCAGGAGAAGCGGAGTGAGGGGCGGACACCAGGGAGCGGTCTCCTGCCCTCCCGTGCCGGCAACGGCGCAGACCCTCGTTCCCGTCCGTCGACCACTCCGGGGTGGGTGACCCCGCAGCGGGAGGACTCGTCACCAAGATCACCTGAGGGAGTACATGCCCAGACACGGAAAGAAGTTCCGCGAGGCGCAGGCCCGTGTTCCCGAGGGGCAGAACTACAGCGTCCCCGAGGCGGTGAGCCTCGTCAAGGAGCTGTCGTTCGCCAAGTTCGACGAGACCGTGGAAGCGGCCGTGCGGCTTGGCGTGGACCCCCGGCACGCGGACCAGATCGTCCGCGGGGCCGTCGTCCTTCCCCACGGTACGGGGAAGACCGCCCGCGTTCTCGTGATCGCCCAGGGCGACCGCGCGCGTGAGGCGGAGGAAGCAGGCGCCGATTTCGTCGGCGTGGAGTACGTCCAGAAGATCAAGGACGGCTGGCTGGACTTCGACGTGGCCGTGGCCACTCCGGACATGATGGGCCAGGTGGGCCAGCTCGGCCGCATACTGGGACCGCGCGGGCTGATGCCCACGCCCAAGGCCGGCACGGTGACGATGGACGTCGCCCGCGCCGTCCGCGAGATCAAGGCCGGCAAGATCGAGTTCCGGACCGACAAGACCGGGAACCTCCACGTCCCCATCGGCAAGGTTTCGTTCGACGTGGCGAAGCTGGAGGAGAACCTGGGCGCGTTCATGGAGACCGTGATCCGCGCAAAGCCCGCTGCCGCCAAGGGGCAGTACGTCCGCGGCCTCACCGTGTCCAGCACGATGGGCCCGGGTGTGGCGGTGGACGCCAACCTGTTCCGGAGGTAGCCCGATGAACAGACTTGAGAAGGACGTCGTCGTCGGCGAGCTCCAGGACAAGCTCAAGGTTGCCCAGGCGTTCTACCTGACGGACTTCACGGGCCTGAACGTGAAGCAGATCACCGAGTTCCGCTCGCGCCTGCGCAAGCAGGGGGTGGAGTACGTGGTCGTCAAGAACACCCTGGCGCAGCGCGCGCTGCAGGGGCTGGAGCTGCCGGACGTGGCGTCTTCCTTCACCGGGCCCACCGGGCTGGTGATCGGGCGCGACGACGCGGTGGCCGCGGCCAAGGTGCTCACCGACTTCATGCGCGAGTTCGGCGACCGCCCGGCGGTGAAGGGTGCCGTCGTGGAGCGCCGCTCGGTGGACGCCGCCCAGGTGAGGAAGCTCGCCGACCTTCCCTCGCGGGAGGTCCTCCTCGCCCAGATCGCGGGGGGGCTGCAGGCGCCGATGGCGCGCCTCGCCGGCGGAATGAGCCAGCTTCTGTCCGGGTTCGCCCGGGCCGTGGACCAGCTTCGG
Organism: Longimicrobium sp.; assembly: GCA_030446945.1. GTDB lineage: Bacteria > Gemmatimonadota > Gemmatimonadetes > Longimicrobiales > Longimicrobiaceae > Longimicrobium. The sequence continues at coordinate 3,117 of JAUJMI010000125.1, forward strand.
CAGCAGCGGGAAGGCGCCGAAGCCTGACCCCGCACCGCGACCCACGGACGGGTCCGGGTGCACGGGACCGGCCGGGGCACGACGTTCCCGCGGTCCGAACATAGATCGAGATAGCCTAGCCTTCGCAACCTGTACGTACTAGGAGCCTACAAAATGGCCACCACGCTTTCCCGTGACGAGCTGCTCGACGCGATCGGCAACATGACCGTCCTCGAACTCGCCGACTTCGTCAAGGCCTTCGAAGAGAAGTTCGGTGTGACCGCCGCCGCCCCCGTGGCGATGGCCGCCGCGGCCCCGGCCGGCGGCGCCGCCGCCCCCGCCGCCGAGGAGCAGACCGAGTTCACGGTGATGCTCACCGGCGCCGGCGAGAAGAAGATTCAGGTCATCAAGGTGGTGCGCGAGATCACCGGCCTTGGCCTCAAGGAGGCAAAGGACCTGGTGGACGGCGCCCCGAAGGCCGTGAAGGAGGGTGTCACCAAGGACGAGGCCGCCCAGATCCGCGCCAAGCTCGAGGAGCAAGGCGCGGGCGTCGAGGTGAAGTAGTGACGGAACGCCCGGGGTGTCGCGGGTTCGCCCGCGGCACCCCGGGCGGGGCGTTGCCCGTCCCCGCGGGGGCCGGGAGCCCAACCGTCCACTTCTGCCCGACGGACAATGATTGCGCAGCTTCCTCAATAGATACTGGACGGTACCGTACCCCGCCGGGTCTTCCGGTTGGGGTCGTTTGCGCTTCCCTGTGACCTACGCCAGCACCAAAGGGAGAGCCAATTGGCTACGCTGAACAAACCGATCGTCTCCTTCGCCAAGCTCACGGCGGGGATGGAGCACCCCAACCTCCTGGACGTCCAGCTGCGCGCGTTCGAGACGCTGCTGCAGACCGACGCCGCCGCGCGGGAGCGCGAGGACGTGGGCCTGGAGCGTGTCTTCAACGAGATCTTCCCGATCTCGGACGTGAACGGCAACTTCTCCCTCGAGTTCGTACGGTACTCGCTCGGCGAGCCGAAGTACGACATGGAGGAGTGCATGGAGCGCGACATGACGTACGCCGCTCCGCTCAAGGCGACCCTCCGTCTGGTGGTCTGGGAGGACCTGGGGGACGAGCGCCGTCCAAAGGACATCATCGAGAAGGAGGTCTACCTCGGCGACCTCCCGGTGCTGACCCCGCTCGGCACCTTCATCATCAACGGCGCGGAGCGCGTGATCGTATCGCAGCTCCACCGCTCGCCCGGCGTGGTGTTCGAGGAGAACATCCACCCCAACGGGTCGAAGCTGTTCAGCGCCCGCATCATCCCGTTCCGCGGCTCGTGGGTCGAGTTCACCGTCGACATCCACGACGTGGTGGCGGTGCACATCGACAAGAAGAAGAAGTTCCCGGCCACCGCCCTGCTGCGGGCCGTGGGCTTCTCGCGCGACGTGGACGTGCTGGGCGTGTTCTTCAAGCGCGAGAGCTCGCCGCTGTCGTCGTTCGAGGTGCCCACCGGGCGCGAGGCGCGCCGCGGCGACGCGTTCTACGGCTTCCTGGCCGAGGACGTGCCGGACCCGGCGATGCTGGGCGCCGAGGGCCCCGTCCTGTACCGCGACGTGGTGATCCCCGGGACGGGCGAGGTGTTCGCCCGCGGCACGCGCCTGACGGCGGAGGACTACGCCTCCATGCGCGCGGGCGACGTCTTCCAGCTCCCGGTGGTGGCGGGGGCCCTGTTGGCCCGCGCCGGCGACGAGCTGAACGGCGAGACGCTGCAGCGGCTGAACCGCGCGGGGATCGACCAGGTGTCGGTGTTCCGCTCGGGCGGGCAGAGCGGGAGCGCCCTGCGCGCCACGCTGGCCAAGGACCCCACGCGCGGCACGCTGGACTCGCTCTTCGCCATCCACAACCTGGTGCGCCCCGGCACCGCCCCCGCGCCCGACGCGTGGACGGAGGAGGAGTTCCTGGAGGGCGGCGACTCGCTGGTGCACATCGGCGACTTCCTGCGCGACTGGAGCGAGCGCGACGGGCAGGCGACCGACCCCAACTCGCGCGATGCCCAGCGCTCGGCCGAGGAGCGCATGCTCCGCTACGCCCAGGAGCGCGGGATCCGCTACGTTTGGGAGAGCTTCCGCGAGGAGCGCTCCGAGCGGGCCGGCCGTCCCAGCCGCGTGCTGGTGTACGAGCTGAACCGCGTGGTGCAGGTGTACGCGCAGGTGTGGCGCCTCCTCTTCCAGCCCCGCCAGAGCCTGGTGGTGGCCGGCGAGCTGTCGTCCGCGCTCACGCCGGGGACGGCGCGCTCGGACTACAGCGAGTACACCGAGGAGACGCTCAACAAGCGGTACGACCTGGGCCGCGTGGGGCGCTACAAGATCAACCAGCGCCTGGGCGAGGCCTTCCGCACCCTGGGCTTCTCCATGCCGCCGGCGGGGATGACGGCGCTCACCGCGCAGGACGTGCTCGCCATCCTGTGGCAGCTCGTGGAGCTGCAGGAAGGGCGCGGCGACACGGACGACATCGACCACCTGGGGAACCGCCGCGTGCGGTCGGTGGGCGAGCTGATCGCCAACCAGTTCTCGGTGGGTCTGTCGCGCATGGCGCGGCTCGTCCGCGAGCGGATGTCGATCGTCTCCGACCCGGACAAGATCAACATCGACGACCTGGTGAACGCGCGCACGGTGTCCGCCGTGATCCAGCAGTTCTTCGGGTCGAGCCAGCTCAGCCAGTTCATGGACCAGACCAACCCCCTGGCCGAGATGACGCACAAGCGGCGTCTCTCCGCGCTGGGGCCGGGCGGCCTTACCCGTGAGCGCGCGGGCTTCGAAGTGCGAGACGTGCACTACTCGCACTACGGGCGCATGTGCCCCATCGAGACGCCGGAAGGGCCCAACATCGGCCTGATCAACTCGCTGACCACGTACTCGCGGATCAACGACCTGGGCTTCATCGAGACGCCGTACCGCAAGGTGGTGCGCTCGATCCTGCGCTACCCCACCACCGTGCGCCTGGAAGAGAGCGTGCGGCTGGTGCTGGGCGAACGGGCCAAGGTGTTCGCCAAGAAGAACGAGGAGATCGACGCCGAGCGCGGCCGCGAGATCTTCCGCGCCATGATCACCGGCGCGGAGCTGGCGGAGGACGTGCCGGACTGGAGCGAGCTCTTCCCGCGCATGCTGGCGGGCGAGATCCCGCAGGCGGAGTGGGAGCCGCACGTGCTGGCGCTGCCCATCATGGCGCGCCGCGGCGAGCGGATCACGGACGAGCTGGCGGGGCGGATCGCGGCGCAGCCGGTGAACGTGGTGCGCGTGGTGAGCCGCCGGGCCGGGGCCCAGGCCCGCGGCGTGGCCCCCGAGGCGATCCGCAACCCGATGTCGCTGCCGGTGCGGGTGTTCGCGCCGCGGTCGTCGGCGGTGCTGGCGGTGCCGGGGACGGTGCTGACGCCCGAGGTGGCGGAGGCGCTGCACACCCGCCAGATGGAGGGCCTTACGGTGGCCGAGTTCGGCGACACGCCGGACGCGGTGGGGATCGACTACGTGTCCGGCGTCCCCTCGCTGCCCAGCGAGACGGAGATCGGCCGCGTGGCGCTGGGCGCCGTGGCGACCACCACCCACGTGGTGCCGGTGGTGACCTCGATCACCGCCTGGCTCTCGGCCAACGAGGAAGAGAACGCCCGGATCGCGCAGGCCAACGCGCCGCTCACGCCGGAGCTCACCTTCGGCGCCGAGTTCGTGCTGTGCCGCGAGCGGGGCGACTTCCCGCTGCTGCGCCCGGACGAGATCGACTACATGGACGTGGCGCCGGACCAGCTGGTGTCGGTGGCCGCCGCCCTGATCCCCTTCCTGGAGCACGACGACGCGAACCGCGCGCTGATGGGCTCCAACATGCAGCGCCAGGCGGTGCCGCTCCTCTTCCCGGACGCGCCGGTGGTGGGCACGGGGCTGGAGCAGACGGTGGCCGTGGACTCGGGCGCGGTGGTGGTGGCGCGGCGCGCGGGGCTCGTCAAGGAAGTGACCGCGGACCACATCCTGGTGGACGCCGGGATGGAGGGCGCGGGCGCGGCCGGCGAGCCGCTGCGGCGGCTGGCGCAGTTCGACCGCTACCGCATGAAGAAGTACTGGCGGACGAACCAGGACACCGCCCTCAACCAGCGCCCCATCGTGCGCAAGGGGCAGTACGTGGCCAGGGGCGACGTGCTGGCCGACGGCGCATCGACGGACGGCGGCGAGCTGGCGCTGGGGCGCAACCTGCTGGTGGCCTTCATGCCGTGGTACGGCCACAACTTCGAGGACGCCATCGTGCTCTCGGAGCGGCTGGTCAAGGACGACGTCTACACGTCCATCCACATCCAGGAGCTGGAGCTTCAGGTGCGCGACACCAAGCGCGGGATGGAGGAGATCACACGCGAGATCCCCAACGTCGCCGAGGAGTCCCTCGTTGACCTCGACGAGCGGGGCGTGGTGCGCATCGGCGCGCGGGTGAAGGCCGGCGACATCCTGGTGGGGAAGATCACTCCCAAGGGCGAGACCGAGCTCTCGCCGGAAGAGAAGCTGCTGACCGCCATCTTCGGCGAGAAGGCCAAGGACGTAAAGGATTCGTCGCTCAAGGTGCCGCCCGGCGTGGAGGGCACCGTGATCGACGTGAAGATCTTCAGCCGCCGCATCGACGACCCCATCCTTGAGAAGGAGCGGGGCCAGCGCATCGGCGAGCTGCGCGCCTACGAGCGCGGCGAGATCGGCCGCATCGGCGAGGCGCGCGACGAGGAGGTGCGCGAGCTGATCCGCGGCAAGGAAGTGGCGCTGTTCCTGAAGCGCGGCACGGTGGAGCCCTTCTTCAACGAAGGGACCATGCTGACCGGCGACGTGGTGGAGAGCCTGGACCTGAACGAGGTGGACCTCACCACGCTGAAGGTGACGGACCGCGCCACGAACGAGCAGCTGCGCCGCCTGATCGACGAGAGCAAGCGCCGCATCGAGCGGGTTCGCCAGCGCACGGAGAACCAGATCGACAAGGTGTTCCAGCCGGACGAGCTCCCTCCGGGCGTCGTGCAGCTGGTGAAGGTGTACCTGGCCGAGAAGCGCAAGATCTCGGTGGGCGACAAGATGGCCGGGCGCCACGGGAACAAGGGGATCATCGCCCGCATCGTGCCGGAGGAGGACATGCCGTTCCTTCCGGACGGACGGTCGGTGGACGTATGCCTCAACCCGCTGGGGGTGCCCAGCCGCATGAACGTGGGGCAGATCCTGGAGACCCACCTGGGGTGGGCGGCGCGGGTGCTGGGCTTCGAGGCCAAGACCCCCGTCTTCCAGGGCGCCTCGGAAGACGAGATCGGCGCGCTGCTGCGCCTGGCCGGCGCGCACTGGGCGCGGCAGGCGCTGAACCTGACGGCCGAGCCGCCCACCTTCGACGTGCACGACGCGCGTCAGGTGGCGGAGGCGGTGCAGGCGGTGGAGGCGGCGGCGGGGGTGCAGCCGCGCCCTGAGATGGGGATCGGCCGCGCCATCGACCGGATCGTGGGGACCCCGGCGGCCGACGGCCCGCTGGGCGACAAGCTCCTGGCGCTTCGCGACTACCTGGTGGCCGCGGCGCGCGAGCTGGTGGAGCGTGGCGAAGGAACGCTGGAGGCGGACTTCCCCGCCGCGTTCGCGCTCACGACCACGACGGGCGGGGTGGGGCTGAACGCGGCGCTGGAGGAGCACATGCTCCGCGCCGGGCTCACCCCGGGCGGCAAGGTGTGGATGCGCGACGGCCGCAGCGGGGCGACGTTCAAGAGCCCGGTTACGGTGGGAACCATCTACATGCTGAAGCTGAGCCACCTGGTGGACGACAAGATCCACGCGCGCTCCATCGGGCCGTACTCGCTGGTCACGCAGCAGCCGCTGGCCGGCAAGGCGCAGTTCGGCGGACAGCGCTTCGGAGAGATGGAGGTGTGGGCGCTGGAGGCGTACGGCGCCGCGCACACCCTGCAGGAGATCCTGACGGTGAAGTCGGACGACGTGAACGGCCGCTCGCGCGTCTACGAGGCGATCGTCAAGGG
>JAUJMI010000126.1 GCA_030446945.1 Longimicrobium sp.
AACGCGCACACCGCGGAGGAGACGGTGGACCTGCGGTCGCTGCCGGCGCAGGCCAGGCGTGCGGCGATCCTGATCTACCGGCTCACGCGGTAGGGGGCGGGGCGGGGGCCGCTACCCCGCAGCGACCGCTCCTCGGCGGCGGGAATGCCGTGCGCGGGGTGGAGCGCCACGACCACCTCGCCGTCGCGCACGCGCACCACCGTGCCGCGCACCGGCACCTCCGCGCCGCCGCGGAAGCGGATCCGCGCCGAGCACCACCCCGGCCTCCTGCTCCGCGGCAAGTTGACCCTGGGTCCCGTCCGGCGACCAGACGGCGCTGCTGCCGGTTCATCATTGCTCGCAGCCGTTCGGGTTCCCGCGCCCCGGATCGTTTCCCATGCAATCTCGCCTGCCGGGAATCGCGCCCCGCTCAAGAACAGGGCGGGAACCGCGCCGGGATTGTCGGCGGCTCGCGGCCCTGAGAGATTGGGACGGAGCCCTCCGCAGAAACCGGGTGTGGGTACACCTGGCTCCGCGGTCCGGGACACCCTCGAACAGGAGATCGCGTGCACATAGTTCGTTCGCTCATGGCCGCCCTGCTGCTCGCCGCCGCGCCGCTGGGCGTCGCCGCGCAGACCGGCTACTTCTTCCCTGCCGGGCAGGAGTTCGACCCCGGCATCCCCAGCCCCGCGGAGTTCCTGGGCTACGACGTGGGGACGCACCACACGCGGCACGACCAGATCGTCGCGTATATGAAGGAGCTGGACCGGCTGTCCGACCGTGCCAGCTATCGGGAGATCGGCCGCACCCACGAGCACCGCGTGATGCCGGTGCTCACGGTGACCGATCCGCGGAACCACGGGCGCCTGGAGGAGATCCGGCGCGAGCACCTGCGGGCGACGGACCCGGCGGCCCCTGCCCCCGCGCCCGGCGACCGGCCGGTGATCGTGCACCTGGGCTATGGCGTGCACGGCAACGAGACCTCCTCCAGCGAGGCGGCGCTGCTCACTGCCTACTGGCTGGTGGCCGGCCGCTCACCCGAGGTGGAGCGGTATCGGCGCGAAGGGGTCTTCCACGTGGAGCCCGTCCTCAACCCCGACGGCCGCGACCGGCACACGCACTGGGCCAACTCCAACAAGAGCACGCCCTTCGTGGCCGACCCGCTGGACCGCGAGCACAACGAGGTGTGGCCCGGCGGGCGGACCAACCACTACTGGTACGACCTGAACCGCGACTGGCTGCCGCTCGCCAACCCGGAGAGCCGCGCCCGCATCGAGTGGCACCACGCCTGGCGCCCGCACGTGGTGACCGACTTCCACGAGATGGGCACCAACAGCACCTACTACTTTGAGCCGAGCGAGCCGCGCGGGTCGTGGAACCCGCTGATCCCGGAGCGCCTGTACACGGAGATCACCGAGGACTTCGCCCGGTACTACTCCGCCACGCTCGACGAGATCGGCTCGTTGTACTTCACCAAGGAGCAGTTCGACAACTCGTACCCGGGATACGGCTCCACCTACCCCAAGTTCCTGGGCGGCTTCGCCATCACCTTCGAGCAGGCCAGCGCGCGCGGACACGTGCAGGAGAGCACCCGACACGGCCTGCTCACCTTCGGCGCCGCCATCCGCAACCACCTCCGCACCTCGCTGGCCACGGCGCGCGCGGCGGTGGAGCAGAAGGAGAAGCTGCAGGCGTACCAGCGCGATTTCTTCCAGTCGGCGCTGCGTGAGGCGGACCGCTTCCCCGTCAAGGCGTACGTCTTCGGCGACCCGCACGACGCCACGCGTAACCGCGCCTTCCTGGACCTGCTGCTGCGGCACCGCCTGGAGGTGTACGAGCTGCCGCGGGCGCTGCGCGCCGGCGGGCACGACTTCCAGCCCGGCGCGGCATGGGTGGTCCCCACCCGCCAGCCCGGCTACCGGATGGTGCGCTCCCTCTTCGAACGCACCAGCGAGTACGCCGACAGCGCGTTCTACGACGCGTCCACCTGGACGGTGAGCCTGGCGTATGGGCTCCCCGACGCGGAGCTGCGCGGCCGCCCCGCGCTGGGCGCCCGGGTCACCGCGGTGCCGGCCCCCCAGGGTCTCGGGGTCGTGCCGCGGTCGGCGTACGCGTACCTGCTGGACTGGAGCGACTACGCCGCCCCCGCCGCGCTGTATCACCTGCTCGACCAGGGGGTGCACGCGGAGGTGGCGTTCGAGGCCTTCACCGCGCGCACCAGCGAGGGCGTGCGCGAGTACGGACGGGGAACCATCTCCATCCCGGTGCAGGCGCAGCAGAGGGTGGATGCCGCCCGGCTACACCAGCTGGTCCTGGAGGCGGAGCGCCGGGCGGGGACCCGCCTCCAGAGCGTCGGCACCGGCTACGCCCTCCACGGGGTGGACCTGGGGAGCGGCAGCTTCCGGCCGCTGAAGAGACCCCGGGTGGCCATGGTGGTGGGGGAGGGGGTCTCGCAGTACGAGGCCGGGCAGATCTGGCACCTGCTGGACACCCGCGTGGGCATGCCGGTCACCAAAATCGACCGACGCGACTTCGCGCGGGCCGACCTCGGGCGCTACGACGTCCTGGTCCTTCCCTCCGGCGACTATGCGCACATCTCGGGGGAGCGGCTGGAGGAGCTGCGGCGGTGGGTGCGGGGCGGGGGCACGCTGGTGGCGCTGCGCACCGCCGCGGCCTGGGCGGCGGGGAGCGGGCTCGCGCCCAACGTGGCGCTCGTCAAGCCCGACTCGGCTGCCCGCGATTCGGTGGTCCGGCGCGACTTCGCCGACGCGGACGAGATCATCGGCGCCACGCAGATCGGAGGTTCCATCTGGGAGGCGGACCTGGACCTCACCCATCCGCTCGGCTTCGGCTACCGGCGCCGCACGCTGCCGGTGTGGCGCGACCACAGCCTCTTCTTCAAGCCGAGCCGCAGCCCCTACGGCACGGTGGCCCGGCTCACCACCGACGATCCGCACCTCAGCGGGTACGTCTCCGCCGCCAACCGGAAGCGCCTGCGCGGCTCCCCGTCCGTGCTGGCCGACGGGCTGGGGCGCGGCAGCGTGGTCCTGCTGGTCGACAACCCCAACTTCCGCGGCTACTGGTACGGCACCAGCAAGCTGTTCCTGAACGCCCTCTTCTTCGGCGAGCACATCGAGGTGCCGCAGGCCCGGTAGGGCGTGCCGGCGCACCAGCACCGGGCGGGGAACAACGAGGGGGCGCATCCCGGCGGCATGCGCCCCCTCGTCGATGTGTGCTTCGATTCGTCACCAGCTTCGCCACAGGGGACGATTCGTTGGAGGGGGGAATTCGACAGGGTACGGAACGAGCACGGGGCGCCAACGGGGCAGCTGGCCCATAGCGCCCTCAAAGAGGCCAATTGCGCACGGGCTGGATCTGGTGCAGCGTGGGTGTTCCCCTCACCGCAGGGCCGGGGAAGCTAGTCCAGGAGGTAGTCCACCGCGAGGCCCTACGCGATGAAGCCGGTGTCGCGCGCTACCTGTACAGTCGCGGACGCGTGAACCCCCGCCGGCCCTGAGTGGACCACGAACCGGATCCTCAAGTCACCGGCGGCTCTGGACGGATCTCCGCGTGAATGCTCGCCGCTGACGCCGGACAGACGGCGCTGCGGGTGGATGCGCTCGGGGGCGATTGAGCCTCACGGTGCGCGGATTTCACTGACTACTTCGTGTCCCTCTCCAACGAACGATCATGGACTTCGACCTCACCGCTGACACCGCGATCCTGGAGCGAACGCCGCACGTGCTGCGCGCGATGCTCAGCGGCCTTCCCGATCCCTGGATCAGAGCGGACGAAGGGCCGGACAGCTGGAGCCCGTACGTGATCGTCGGGCACCTCATCCACGGGGAGCGCACCGATTGGGTCGAGCGGGCGCGCATCATCCTTGCCCAGGGCCCGGAACGGCGCTTCACCCCGTTCGACCGCTTCGCGCAGCTCCGGGAAAGCCAGGACACGCCGCTGACGGAGTTGCTGGGCGAATTCGCCGCGTTTCGTGCGGAGAACCTGGTCACGCTCGCCGGATGGCGCCTGACGGATGCTCAGCTCGCGCTGACGGGAGAGCACCCGGCGTTGGGCACCGTCACGCTGCGCCAGCTGCTTGCCACCTGGGCCGCGCACGACCTCGGTCACATTGCGCAGATCGCGCGCGTGATGGCGCGGCAGTACCGCGAAGAAGTGGGTCCGTGGCGGGAGTATCTCACGATCATGGACCGGTGAGCGGCACGCGTCACCCGGCTCCGCGCTCACGGCTGGCGGCTTGATTTCACTCGGAGGACACGGAGAAGAGGGGAACGACGCAGAGGTTCTCCGTGCCGTTCTCTGTCTCTCCGTGTCCTCCGTCTGAGACCGTTTTCTTCGCCCCGGCCACTTTGCTGCCTCGAACAGGGAGATCGAAACATGGACGTCGTGAACCTCGCCGCGAAGCTGTCCACCTTTGCGGACCACTGGCAGCCTCGGACGGTTGCCGAGTTCAACGGGCAGGACGTGATGGTCGCCAAGACGCACGGGGAGTTCGTGTGGCACAAGCACGCGGACGCCGACGACTTCTTCCTGGTCCTGAAGGGCAATCTGGTCATCGAGATGCGGGACCGCAGCGTTTCGCTCGGGCCTGGGGAGCTGTTCGTGGTGCCACGGGGCGTGGAGCATCGCCCGGTGGCGCGGGAGGAGGTGCACCTGTTGCTGATCGAGCCCACCGGCACTCCGAACACCGGAGACGCCGCTACCGCCGCCGTTCGCCGCGTCATCTGAGGGCACGTGGTTGGCCGCAGGACGATCATCCGACAGCTCGCCGATGGCGGAAGACCCGGCGCGCAGCACCTCCCACACCCGCCGCTCCAGGCACTGGGCATGATGATCGACGACCGGCAGATCGCGATATGGCGCGCGGAGACCCCGGGGTGCGCACACCGGGTGCATCTCAACAACGCCGGCGCCGCGCTCATGACGCAGCGGGTGTCGAGCGCGATCCGCGACTACATCGACCTCGAAACCACCGCCGGTGGGTACGAGGCCGCCGAACTGCGGCAGGAGCAGATCGCCGGGAGCTACGCGGCCATCGCCACTCTTTGCGGGACGACGCCGGGGCACATCGCCATCACGTCGAGCGCCACGGCCGCATTCGTCCAGGCGGCCAGCGCCTTCGACTTCCAGCCTGGCGACATGCTCGTCACCAGCCGGCTCGACTATACCTCTTACCAGATCCAGTACCTGTCGCTGGGCGAGCGGTGCGGCGTCAACGTCGTGCACGCGCCCGACCTGCCGGAGGGGGGAATCGATCCGCAGGGCGTGCGCGAGCTGCTGCGGAGCAACCCGCGCTGCCGCATGGTCTCCGTATCCTGGATCCCCACGCACGCCGGCACCATCCAGGACGTGGCGGCGGTGGGCGCCGCCTGCGAGGAGTTCGGCGTGCCCTATCACGTCGATGCCTGCCAGGCCGTCGGACAGCTCCCGGTCGACGCGAGCGCCCTGCAATGCGATTACCTCTCCGCCACCGGCCGCAAGTTCCTGCGCGGGCCGCGCGGAACGGGCTTCCTGTACATCTCGGCCCGTGCCCTCGAGCGCGGAGACCGCCCCCTTTACATCGACATGCGCGGCGCGCGCTGGTCGTCCCCCGGCGCCTTCGAGCCCGCACCCGACGCGAAGCGATTCGAGGAGTGGGAGTTCGCCTACGCTCTCGTCCTCGGCCTCGGAGAAGCCGCCCGCTACGCGGTCGAAGCCGGGATCGAGAGGTGTGGCGGCCGTGCGCACGCCCTTGCCCGCGAGGCAAGGGAACGGCTCTCCGCCCTCCCCGGCGCCACCGTGCTCGACCGCGGTCGCCACCTTTCCGCTCTCGTCACGGTCGCCTTCAAAGGCCGAGACGGGAGCGAATTGGTGACAGACCTCGCCGCCCGCGGCATCAACACCGTCGCGACGCTGCGCTGGTACGGCATGCTCGATTTCGACGCCCGCGGCGTGGAGTCCGCCATCCGCGTTTCGCCACACTACTACAACACCTCCGCCGAGTTCGACCTCCTGATCGCCGCCCTCGAGGAGATCCTGGCGAGCGGGTAGCATTTGACCCGCGGGCTCGGATCCCGCTCTTCCGCCGATGGGCCCGCGCCCTCCCGGAGCTTTCTCGCGCGATGAGACCCAGGCCATGGACACACGGTCGGCGCGTGAAATGGCCTCACCTGGCGGCTCGATACCCCTCCAGAAGCTGCCAGCGACCGTCTTCCCTGCCAAAGTACAGGGCACCGACGTGGAAGTGCTGGTTTTCTCCGTTGAAGTGCTTCGATTCGAGCCGAGGCGTGTTCCTGATGAGCTCGCGCATGGTGAGGGAGTCTCGCAAGTCGGGGTATTCGTACTGCCGCAGCACGTCCTCGAACACGGTTGGAAACCCGCCGCGCGCGACGCGGGTTTCCGGATCGTCTTCGAGTTCCCCGGCCACCGTGAACGGGAAATGGGTCATCTGCATGATTCGCTCGACATCCCCGGTGAGTGCCGCCGCCCGGAAGCCCCTCCAGAACGCCGCCGCCACGGTGTCCGGGTAGGTGATACCGCGCGAGCCTTTCCGCGCACCGGCGTCCGCACCGTCCGCCGTGGCCGTCGCGCGTGCTTCGCGTCCCTCGGTCGGTCCCGCGCCGGTGGATGGCGCGTCGGCTCGCGCACATGCACAAATCACGGCCACGAGCAGAAATAAGGTTCTCATCCGGCCGCCGGGACAAAGGTCAGGTGAGGGATCCATCAGCTCGGCCACCGAATGCCGAGTACCCGGTACTGATCGAGCGGATAGTTCGAAACGCTCACACGCCAGCCTCCCCCCTGATTTCCACCGAGAAGCGTGATGTGAGACGCGCTTGCGCGCACGCAAAACCCTACGTGATTTCCAGAACCCGACCCGGTCGCCACATCCGCGCCCGACCGCTTGCGGCGGATGACGACGATCGCGCCCGTACGAGGTTCCGTCAGCGCCTGGCCCCACTCGAGCCAGCTGATCGCCCGTGCGTCGTTGGTGCCCCTGTATCCGGCGTGGATCATCACCCAGTTTACAAAGGAGGAGCACCAGGCGGTCTCATCGCTCCCCGCCAGCGAGCGAGGGAGGGTCGTCGTCCGGTGATACTCCAGAATCCGAGGATTATGGCGCTGCGGCCGGCGGATCTCGGTGACACCCACCTCACGCTCCGCGATCGGCATCCATTCACGGGTGCTCCCTACCTGCACCACGGCACTCACACGATCGGTGGCGCTGCGGATGAACGCGTAGACACGGACCTGATTGCCGTCGTGCCGGTCTTCGAGGCGGAGGCGGAACTGCCGTCCCCGTCCGCTCTGTGGCTCCATGGTTCCGCTGCCGATGCGTACGCCCCACTGGATCTGCTGCATCTCGGACGCGCTCCCCGCGCGCGTGAACTGGTCCGCCGTGAAGACCGCCACAACGTTCTTCCGCGCCCGCACCGAGGTGCCGGGCTCGCTTCCCGGAACCTGGGCGGCCACTCGGGTGACGAAAAAGGGTGACTGCACCGGGGGTGCCGTGGCGGGGCGCGCGCGCGGGGGAGGGGCACCGGCTCGGGGAGTGCGGATGTCCGCGGTGCTGGTGCCCCGTGCCGTAACGGGAACCGGCCTTACATGCGCGAGGGGAGGAGGCACCGCGGGGGGCCGCACCGTGACGGCCTGCTTGACGTGCCCCGGCGGCTGGATTTGAACCGTGGCGCCGGCGATGGTGTTCGTGGCGCCCGCGATCGTCTCCAGCTCGGCGACGGCCTGGATAGTCGCGCTGGTGCCGGCGGCGAGCGCCAGCTCCTTCCCTGTCGTCAGCCTCAGCCCGCTGCCGATCTTCACCTCCTCCGCACCGCCGACTTCACGAGTACAGTCTTCCCCGACCCGTTGCACGAGCCGTTTGCACGACATGCGGATCTCGCCCGTGGCGTCCAGGGCGAGGTCGCCTTCGGCGTGCAGGGTGATGGTGGGGACGCCGCCCGCGTCGTTTCTGAGCTGGATGAGGCAGGTGCCCCTGGCCGTGTGGATCTCGACCGTCTCCTTGCCCTGCTCGTCGCTCAGGTGCAGTGCGTTGCCGCTCCGGGTGACGATGCGCTGCACGCCGCTCTGGTGCGGCGCGCGGTCCTTGCCGTTCCACACGCTACCCATCACGCACGGTCGCTCCGGATCCCCCTGCTCGAAGGCGACCACCACCTCATCGCCCACTTCGGGGAGGAAGAGCATCCCGCGCCCGTTCCCCGCGTGCGGCGTGGCGACGCGCATCCAGAGGGTGCGCGCGGGCTGGTCCTGCCAGCGGTAGCGCACGCGCAGGCGGCCGAGCCCCTGAGGATCGCGGTTGTCCACCACCTCGGCGGTCACGAAGCCGGGGGCGAGCGGGCGCGGCGGGCGCGTCTCGCTGGTGAAGGCGGCCCACGGGCTCGCGGCGAAGTCGTTGGTGTAGTGCGCCCCGTCCCAGCGGTGCGTCACCCGCACCAGTCCGAACTTCCCCGTGGCGGCGAGCCTGAAGGTGCCCGCGTCGGAGACGTGCACCGTGTCGCCCGCCCTGAGCGCGGGATGCGTGGACGTGCCCTCCACGCCGACCGCGGAGCCGAGTGCGCGCTGACTCTCCCGCTCCAGCCGCTGCTTGAAGGCGGCCAGGGTGGGCGTGCGCGCGCCGTCGTCCAGCACACCCGGGTCGCCGCCGCTGGCAAAGGTGTGCGATGCGCGCGTGGCGGCGTTGACCAGCGCGGTGGCGCCGCCCAGGAGCGCGGGGGCGGAGCGCACGGCGTGGAAGCGGTGCTCGCGCTTCCCGTCCACCTGGTAGACGGCGCCCTTGTAGCCGGGGTTCGTCAGTCGGCAGCGGGTGGAGAGCGAGAGGAGGTTGGCGCCCCAGAGGAGCTCCCACGCCTGGTCGTCGAAGCCGGAGCGCAGCTCGAGGCCCGCCGCGGCGGGGCGCACCCAGCACCCGTTCTCGTCGGCGATGCGGACGAGGAACTCCCAGTCCGTCTCACCGCTCTGCTGTAGATAGGGGTAGCGCTCGCCCGCCTTCGCCTCGCCGACGGTGAGCTGAAGGCCGGCGTCCGAGGCGAGGCGGCGCGCGACGTCGGTGTAGGCCATGTTCTCGAAGACGTCCATGTCGCGGTGCATCTGCATCGCGATGGACTT
>JAUJMI010000504.1 GCA_030446945.1 Longimicrobium sp.
GAGGAGGCGACCATCCGCCACCCGCGCCTGGAGCCCGTCTACCTCTTCGGCGGCGCCGAGCCGGTGTCCGGCCTCGCCAACAAGTTCCTCCAGGCCGAGCCCTCCCCCGTGGACCACGTCGTCCACGCCGGGGAGGGCGTTACAATCGACGGACGCACCTTCTCGCCGATCGACCTGGCCGGGCACAGCATGGCGCAGATCGGGGTGAGGGTGGATCTGGATGCGGAGCGGGGCGTGCTCTTCGCCGCGGACGCGTTCTTTGGAAGCGAGCCGCTCGCCAAGCACGGCGTCCCCTACCTGGTGGATGCGCGGGGGATGCAGAACAGCCTCCGGCGCATGCAAACGGTTCCCGCCATCTGGTACGTACCCGGCCATGGCGAGCCGGAGAACGACGCGCGCAACCCCGTGTTCGCCGAGAACTTCGCGGCACTGGAGCGCGCGTTCGCCTGGCTGGGCGAGCGGGTGCGGCGCGCGCCGGCATCCACCGAGGAGCTGCTCGTGGAGTTCGCCGCGGCGATGGGGATGCGGCTGGAAAACCCGTCGTCGTGGGTGCTGAACCGGGCGGCGCTGCTGGGCTTCCTGGCGGCGATGGAGCGCGAGGGAGCGCTGCGGGTGGTGATGGAGGAGGGGCGGTGGCTCTGGGCGTAGGGGCCCTCTCCCCCAGCGTCGCTCCGCGACGCATCCCCCTCCCCCAAAACTGCCTGGGGGAGGGGGAGCGGGCGGGCTTTCGCGTGGGGACGCAGCCGGTTTAGAAGCTGGACGGAGGCGTGGGACTCGTGCCGCCGTTGGAGCCGCGGAAGTACTGCACGGCCTTCATCACCAGCCACACCAGGACGACCAGCGGCAGGATCTTGGTGATCAGGAACCCGCCCAGGAACCAGGCGATTCCCAGCACGGTCGCGACGATCTTCAGCGCGAAGATGGCCAGGATCACGAGCACGATCCACTTCAGCACGTTCTCGAAATCGGAGTTGCGGTTGCTCACGGGGTCCTCACAGGTGAAACGCTGCGGTTTCGGGCGGTCGTGAGCCCCCTACGGGGAGGCTCGCGGGAGAGTTTCAACGGCATGGGTATCGAAGTTGCCCGCGCCCCCCGTCGACCGAGAAACCCGGCCCGCGAGCACCCCGGCGATGAGCGATACGGACGAAGCGCAGCGCGAGTTCATCCGCGCATGGTACACCTGGCGCCACACGCCGCTCCCCGTGGATACGTACCGCTCGAACCGGAGCGGCGACCCCAGCTACACGGTCGAGTTCGCGCTGGACCACCTGCGCAGCTACGTCTACGCGCTCGGCTCCGCCTTCATGGAGGAGCGCCCGCGCGACTACCCCGCCCTCGTCGCCGACCAGCTGGAGCAGCTCCACAACGCCGAGGCGGACCTGGAGAACGGCCCCATTCCCGAGGATCGCCGCGCGCCGTACCGGGAGTACGTGGACGCCACGCGCATCGTCCTCCACCGCCTCCTCGCCCGCGCGGCGGCTCAGCGCGGGTGAAAAGCAAAAAGCACACACAGAGAACACGGAGGGAACTACAAGCCGCGGAGAAAACCCTTTCTCTTTTCTTGCAGTGCTCTCTGTGTCTCCGGGTGAGGCGCGGTTCACCCGTACCACGAAAGGCGAATGACCGAGCCCGGCCACATCCGCATCGGCACACAGGGGTGGAACTACGCCGGGTGGGTGGGCGCCTTCTACCCGGACGGCACACGCCCCGCCGACTTCCTGGGGCTGTACGCCAAGGCATTCGACGTGGTGGAGGTCGATTCCACGTTTTACGCGGTACCGGCCCCGAAGACGGTGCGCGGGTGGGCCAAGCGCACGCCGGAAGGTTTCACCTTCGCCCTCAAGATGCCGCAGGAGATCACCCACGAGCGGCGCCTGCGGGACGCGGGGGACGTGGTGCAGGAGTTCTTGGACGCGGCGCGCGAGCTGGGGCCGAAGCTGGGGCCGGTACTGGTGCAGATGGGGCCCGACTTCCAGCCCCACGAGTTGGACGCCCTCCGCCGCTTCCTACCCGGGCTGCCGCGCGACGTGAGCTTCGCCGTGGAGGTGCGCAACCGGAAGTGGATGAAGCCGGCCATCCTCGCCGAGCTCCTCTCCCTGCTCGCCGAGCACGAGACGGCGCTGGCGCTCAGCGACGGCCGCTGGATCCCGCGCGAGACGATGATGGAGCTGGCGACGCGCCCCACCGCCCCCTTCCACTACGTGCGCTGGATGGGCCCCAACCGCGACGTGGTCGACTACTCGCACGTGCAGTTCCCGCGGGAGGAGGAGCTGGAGTCGTGGACGGAGGTGCTCGGCCGCGTGGCTGCCAAGGGGGTGCAGATCTTCGGCTTCTTCAACAACCACTTCTCCGGCCACAGCCCCGCCACCGCCCGCGAGCTCCAGCGCCGCCTGGGCCTGCGCCCCGTGGACCCCTCGCTCCTTTCCGAGCAGACCTCGCTCTTTTAGCGGAGGTTCGAT
>JAUJMI010000127.1:0-1111 GCA_030446945.1 Longimicrobium sp.
CAACCGAGGGGGCGCGCAGGCCGGCCCGCGCTATCGCACTAACCCAGGCACTCCGTCGCCCAGCGCGGGTACTGAGCACACGAACCGTCACCTCCCCCACACCGTACCCGCCGTCCTCGATGGAACAGACGTACTTTCGCCGCGGCTTCGGCCGCAAGAAGGAGATCGAGCCGCTCATCCGGTCCGAGTACCACAGCGGGCTGGTGGAGCGGATCCGCGCGCGCGGGTACGAGGACCGCTTCGGCGAGGGCGAGCTCCAGGTGACGGTGCGGCTGGCCGAGGAGTTCGGCTTCTGCTACGGCGTGGACCGGGCCGTGGACTACGCGTACGAGACGCGCCTCCACTTTCCCGGCCGGCGCGTCTTCCTGCTCGGCGAGATCATCCACAACCCCCACATCAACCAGCGCCTCACCGGCATGGGGATCGTCTTCCTGCGCCCCGGGGCGGACGGGGAGTTCGACTTCGGCGAGCTGACGGCGGACGACGTGGTGATCCTTCCCGCCTTCGGCGCCACCACCGAGGACTTCCGGCGCCTCCAGGAGGTCGGCTGCGTGCTGGTGGACACCACCTGCGGCAGCGTGCTCAACGTGTGGAAGCGCGTGGAGCAGTACGCCCGCGACGGCTTCACCTCGCTGATCCACGGCAAGTACCGCCACGAGGAGACGCGCGCCACCGCCAGCCAGGCGCTCAAGCACGCCGGCGGGCACTACGTCATCGTCTTCGACATGGACGAGGCGCGCCTGGTGATGGACTACGTGGAGCGCGCCCCCGGCGCCCTCACCCGCGCCCGGTTCATGGAGCACTTCGCCCGGAAGACGTCGGCCGGCTTCGACCCCGACCTCCACCTGGACCGCGTCGGGGTGGCGAACCAGACGACGATGCTCTCCGGAGACTCGCTGGCGATCGCGGCCGAGGTGGGGAAGTCGATGGCGCGGCGCTTCGGCGCCGATGCGGCGGCCGCGCACTTCCGCTCCTTTGACACCATCTGCTCCGCCACGCAGGAGCGGCAGGACGCGGTCGTGAAGCTGATGGAGGGGCCGCAGGGGCCGCCCGACGTGATGCTCGTGGTGGGGGGATACAACTCGTCCAACACCAACCACCTGGCGATCCT
>JAUJMI010000127.1:1211-9058 GCA_030446945.1 Longimicrobium sp.
TCGAACGAGCCCTGGTCCTCCACCATGATCGCCATCGCCTCCGCGGGGGTGAGGGGGCGCCGGTAGCTGCGCGCGGTGGTCAGCGCGTCGAAGACGTCGGCCACGCGCAGGATGCGCGCGGAGAAGGGGATCGCCTCCCCCACCAGCCGGTCCGGGTAGCCGCCCCCGTCCCAGCGCTCGTGGTGCGACCGAACCATGGGGCGGATGTCCCAGGGAAAGTCCACGCTCCCCAGCATCGCCTCGCCGGTCACGGGGTGGCGCTCCATCAGGGCGCGCTCCTCGTCGGTCAGCCGGCCGGGCTTGTTCAGCACCTCCTCCGGCACCTCGATCTTCCCCAGGTCGTGGAGGAAGGCCCCCATGCGGAACCACACCATCTCATGCGGGGCGATCCCCACCCGCTCCGCCAGCCGGCACGCGTAGTCCGCCACGCGCAGGCAGTGCCCCACCGTATAGCGGTCCTTGGCCTCGATCGACTCGCCCCACTGCTGCACCAGCAGGAGGAAATCGCCCTCCAGCCGGTCGATCCGGTCCTGGATGTCCGCCGTGTCCGCCTGCGCCTGCAGCCCGGTAAAGAGCGTATGCGAGCGGTTCAGCGCCGCCAGGGCGTCGCGGTTGCGGCCCTGCTCGCGCAGCGCGAACGCCAGCTCACGTTGCGTCTCCGCTTCCAGGAGCGGGTTGTGCGGACCCGCCAGGTCGGCGGCACGCTGCAGGTGGATCACGGCCAGGTGGGGCTTGCCGCTGTTCCGGTAGATCACCCCGTAGAACTTCAGAGCTTCCGCCTGGTGGCGGACGTCTCCCAGCTCGCTGAAGATCTCAAAGGCTTCGTCGCAGCTCTCCCGCGCCCGCGAGAGGTCCCCCCGCGCGATGTAGACCTCGGTCCGGTTCACGGCCACGATCCCGCGGAGCTGAACGTTCCCGGAGTTCAGGCTGACCGTGTACGCGCGCTGGAAGAACTCTTCCGCCCGGTCCAGCTCGCCGAGATCGACGTGCAGCATCCCCAGGTTGTTGAGCACGGAGGCGATGCCGCGGTCGCTGCGAGCCTCCTCCACCAGCGCCAGCCCGCGGAGGTAGCGCGCATTGGCCTCGTGCAGATCCCCCCGGATGTTGGCGATGATCCCGAGGTTCTGCTCCACGTCGCCCGCGAGAGCGAGGTCGTGGATCCGGAGTGCGGCGGTGAGCGCATCGTGGAAGAAGGCTTCGGCCTCCGGCATACCCCCCCGCGCCTGCGCCACCAGACCCAGACCGTTGAGGGCACGGCCCCGATGCAGGTCGTGATCGGCGGTGGCGCCCAGCTCCAGCACCTTTTCGAACTGCTCGAGCGCCAGCTCCTCGTCGCCCGCCTTGCGGTGGCAGTGGCCGATGCGCACCAGCACGTCAAGGACGCCGTCGACGGTACCCACGTCGACGGCGATCTTGAAGGCCTGCTCGTAGTGCTCCAGCGCGGCGGGCCAGCGGCCCCGGCGCTCCGCGGCACCCGCCGCGTCCAGGTGATGTGCGATCAAGATGTGCTCTGTCTTATCGGACCGGGCGGGTACCATGATGGGCGCGTACCCGCGAGGGTACGCGCCACCTGGCAGGGTCAGCCGCCGGACCCCGCGTACGCGCCCCCGGTGGTGGTCACGGTCCTTCCCCCGGAACCGGCGTAGGCGCCGCCGTCCGTCGTCGTCATCGTGGTGTCCTGCGGGAGGCTGCCGGCCGGAATCCCGTTCTGGGCGGCGGAAACGGTGCCGGGAGTGAGCGGCGAGGTGGGCGACTCGGACGAGCAGCCGCCTGCGCCGATCAGGATCCCGAGGGCAAGGGCGGACAGGCCGATGGTGCGTACGCGCATGGGTGAGACTCCGAGCTGGGGGTGGTTTGGAACGAGACACGTTTTGGCGGGGGAACGATTCGAAGCTACTGCCGGATGCGCGGAGTGTCAATATTTTTGTCAGGTGTTTTTGCGACATCGCGTAAGATAGGCCACCGTGAAGCAGCGGCGAGCCGCGCGGTTGCGCAATCCGCCGGTGCTTTCCACCTCCGGCGCTGCCCCCCCGGCCCGCTCAGTGGTGCCCGCCGGGCGAGCGCAGGACGCGGAAGACGTGGTTGAGCGTCCCCAGCGACGCGCCCAGGCCGGCGATGGTGAGGAAGATTCCCACCAGCAGGTACGCCAACGCCGAGCCGCTCCGGTCGACGTCCGCCCAGCTGGCCGAGGCGTAGTAGGAGATGGCGGCCAGCCCCAGGAGGAGCACGCCGGTGCCCAAGCCCACGGCGAGCGCAAAGGTGCGCACCACGCCCTCGGGGATGTCGATGTCCGGAATGCCGAGCGCGCTGCGCGACCTGGGGCGCGGGTTGGCGGCGCTCCAGCTGTCGAAGCGGTCCTTGACCGTGCCGTAGGTGCTGTCCCCGTCCGGTCCGTGGCGGCGGCTCATGACTCCCCCTGCTGGCTGAGTGCGTAGACGTAGGCGGCGATCTGCCCGATCTGCGCCGGGGTGAAGTTGCCCCCGCCCCGCGGCGGCATGGCGCCGGGGAACTGTTTGGGGTTCGCCACGCCGGCGTTGATGATCGTCACGAGCTCCGGGTAGGCCCCACTGATGTGCAGCCACTCCCGGTCGTCCAGCGGTGGCGCGACCGAGCTGCCCGCGCCGCCGGCGCCGTGGCAGGCGGTGCATGTCTGGCCGAAGAGCTCCTGCCCCTGGTCCACCATCGCCTGCGTTACGCCGGCGGGAAGGTTCTTCGCCACGATCTTGGCGCCGCCGCCGCCGACCGCGGAGCCGGGCGTGACCGGGGGCGGATCCGGGTGGCTCCACTCCGGCGTCGCCGGGGTCTGGCGGTGCGACACGGCGGTGTACCCGCCGGGCGGCAGGTCCGGCTTGCAGGCGCTGGCCAGCGCCGCCGCAAGCGGCAGGGCCAGCCACAGGGCACGGGCCGGGAGCCTCCGGCTCGCAGTGGTCTCGCGCATGGTCTCGTTTCCGGGTTCGCCCGGGGACGCACAGCGGCCCCGCGGGGATGGACAAAAGAACGCGCGGGCGCGGCGTGCGCAAGGCTCCCGGCTCACTCCCCCGCCTCCTCCCGCGCCTGGCGCGCGGCCCGCTTCAGCCGCTCCACCATCGCGGTCAGCCCCACCTCGCGCGTGGCCAGCCCGATCTTCCCCATCACCTTGGGCACGAAGTCCTGGGGGATCGCGAGCGTGGTCTCCGGCGGCTGCCCGTTGAGCGCGTCGAAGAGCATCGCCAGCAGCGCGCGGATGGTGGGCGCGCCCTGCGGCACGTCGGCGTGGAAGTGCATCTTCCCGTCCACCACTTCGGGGAAGATGGCCACCGGCGTCTGGCATTCAGTGACGCGGTACTGTGCCGGGTCCAGCCCGCGGAAGCGCTCGGGAAGGGGCGGCAGCTTGTTGGAGTACTGCACCAGCGCCTGACGCGTGAGATCGGGCGTGAGCGTGGCGAAGCGCCGGAGGATCTTTTCGATGCCCGGGGGGATCCCGGCGGACTGGATTGCGTCGCTCATGGGCGTGCGCGGGTTGCAGGAAACATGCTCCTGAACGTAACTCCCGCCCCACCCCGGCGCATCCTCCGCCTCGTGAACGGCGGGGCCTCACGCGGAGACTCGTGAGAACAACGGACAAAAGCATCGCACCGGAGAGCACACAAGGAACCGCAAGCCACAGGGAAACCCTTTTTCTGTTCTTCCTCTGTGCCTCCGTGTCTCTGTGCGAGCCCTGTCGTTGCTTTCCTCCGCGTCTCCGCGTGGGACCTGCCGTTCCGCCAAACGAAGCGCGGGGCGGCCCGGATCGCTCCGGACCGCCCCGCTTTCACCGCGCGATGCCGCGGATCAGCTGGGCGGATTCGCGATGGTCGTCGCGAGCGTGGTGCCGTACTTCGCGTTGATGTACGCCGCGAAGTACTCCGAGAGGAACTGGTGCGCCTCGTTGGACGGGTGCACGCCGTCGAACGAGAAGAGCGAGCCAAAGAAGCCCGGCGCACCCACGTTGGACGGCGGCAGCGGCGCCGGGTTGGGGCACGACTTGGCCACCGCCTCACCGAACTGCGCCGGCGTCAGCGTGGGCGACGACAGGTGCTGGCACTTCCGCACGCGCTGGAAGAGCCGCAGCGATCCCGTGTTCGCGGGCGGAGCCACCGACTCGCCCAGGAAGACGTTGAAGATCAGGTTCGGGTCCACGTACAGCCAATTGTTCGCGGCGGCGGCGGCGCGGATGGCCGCGTTGTAGCCGCCGCCGGACGGACGGCCGTTGGGCAGCGTCCCCACGCGCGCGGCCACGATCGCCTGCTCGGAGCTGTCCAGCAGGTACACGCCGCGGCGCGGGTCGCCCGCCGGGAAGGCGGCCGGGTTGCAGTTGATCTCGGGGAAGTTGGCGTCGCCCACGATCTGGAACGACACCATGTTGCGCGACAGCGGGTTGGGCTGGCCCAGCGCGTTCACCGGCGAGCAGTTGGCGTTCACGGGCTTGCCGTTGAAGCGGCCCCCCGTGGTCCGCGACGCCGCGAAGAAGTAGGCGCCCGGCTGGATCAGCGGGGCCGCGCGCACGGCGTCGACCACCCCCACCAGCATCACGCCCTGCGGGTTGGTGGCCTTGATGGAGTCCACCAGCAGGTTGAGCTGCGCCTGGAAGGTGGCCAGCGGCGTCAGCGAGCTGTCCGCGCGGGTGGGGGTCGGCCCCAGGTTCCCGCTCAGCGTGGCCTCCAGCGCGTCGTTGTTGCCGATCCACACCGACACGAAGGTCGGCTGCGCCGCCTTCATCGCCCGCACCTGCGAGCGGGGCCCGATCAGAAGCGTGTTGAGCTGTCCCAGCTGGCCGCCCGGGACGCGCAGGAGGTCCAGCAGGCGCGCGCCGGGGACCGCCAGGTTCTGCACGAAGTTCACCTGCGCGCCTTCGGCCGAGCGCCTGCACGTGGGCGCGACCCCCGTCGCCGGGGTCAGCGGCGCCACAAACGGTACCGGGCAGCCGGGGCGGGCGATGGAGGGGATGCCAAAGTTGGTGACGCCCGCCTTCGCCGCCAGGAGCGGCACGTACGAGCGCGCCTGCGTGCTGTCGTTGATCCCGCTCGACTGGAAGCCGGCGGTGATCGAGTTCCCCAGCGCCACGTAGCGCGCGAAGATGGCGCCGTTGGCCGGGGTCGGGGTGTTGATCAGCCCCTCGTCCTCGTCCACGCAGGCGCCCAGCGACAGCGCCGCGGCGGCCACGGCGAGGAGCCGGAGCCGGCTCGTTCCAGAGTTCATCCGAAGTTCTCCAGAGGGGATCGTTTGCGGGTTCCGGCGCACTGAGACGAGCGCGAGCGAGCGCCGGTCACGGCGCGGCGGCGTGGTGCCGGCCGAACAGGTACGACAGCGTCACCCCGAAGACCTGCGCGTCCGCGGTGTACACGCCCACGTTCGCCTCGCCCGGGCGCACCGAGCCGCGGCGGTTCGGCTGGCGCACGTACTGGTACGCCAGGTCCAGCCCCAGCTGCCGGGCGAAGCGGTAGCCGGCCCCCGCCGTGAAGTAGTTGCGCTCGAACTCCGGAAGGAGCGGCGTGGCGCGCGGCGAAGCCTCGTTGTTGTACCGGAAGCCGGCGCGCAGTGCCAGCGCCTCCGTCGCCGCGAAGTCCGCGGCGAGGCGGAAGGTGTTGGTGTTCTGGTACCCCAGGTTCAGCACCCGGTCGGCCGCGTTCTCGTTCTGGAAGTCGATGCCGAACTGGTCGAAACTCTCCCACCCGGTCCGCTGGTAGTCCGCCAGCAGGTTCAGCCGCGGGGTGGCGGCGAAGTTGACGCCGACCACCAGCTGCGACGGGAACTCCACGGTGGTGCCGATCCCCTGGGCGCCCAGCGCGCCGCCGGCGATCTGCGCCGCGATCAGCGCGTCGATCCCGGGGATGCCGGTGAGCACCTGCTCGAAGTCCGCGTCGCCGTCCATCTCCACCTCGGCCGAGTGCAGGTAGCGCACGCCCAGCGAGGCGCGCTCGCTCAGCTGCGCGATCCCGCCCAGGTGGAAGGTGAAGCCGGTGCCCTCGCCCTTGAGCGTGGCGTCCGCCACGTCCAGCCCGCGCAGCCCGGAGCCGGGCACGTCGGCGCGCTGGTGCACCTCGATGTTGCCGCGCACGTAGTCCAGCCCCGCGCCGAGCGAGATGCGCCCCGGGACCAGCTGGTACGCCACGGTGGGCTGGATGTAGACGCCGCGGAAGGCGTTGTCGTAGCCGGTGAAGCGCCCCTCGAAGTTGTTTTCCGGGGTGCAGGAGGCGGTGTTGGCCTCCTGGATGCTGCACACGTCCCACTTGAGGCCCAGCCCGTACGGAGCGAACACCCCCAGCCCGACGGCCAGCCGGTCCGACGCACGGTAGTTCACGAACGCCTGCGGCACGGGCACGGTCTCCGCGTCGCGCGTGATGGTGGGGTCGGCCAGGTTGAGCCCCGGGTCGTAGCGGAAGGTGTTGCTGGTGTTGACCAGCGACACGCCCACGCTGAGCGCGCTCCCCTGGTTCACCAGCCCGGCCGGGCTGAAGTACACCGCGGACCCGTCCTGGCACGGCATGGCCACGCCGGCGCCCACGCGACCGGTCATGCATGCGCTCTGCTGGTCGACGCCGGAGCCCTGGGCGTGCAGGGCGGGAGTGCCGGCCGCGATGCACGCGACGGCCGCGGCACTGGCCATGGCCAGACTTCGTTTCATACGGGTCTCCTGTGATGTCGCTCTGGGATGGTCCCCGTGCGCGCGGGTTTTTGGAAGCGCGGTGGGGGTGCTGGACGGGATGGGGGTGCCCGGGCTAGGTGGCCTCACGATACACCCCGCTACGGCGCCGGTCAAGGCGATTCCCCGCGCCCCGCCTCGGATTTCAGGCCCGCGGACACTGAGCCGCGCTCAGTGGAGCAGCGCCACCACCATCGTCCCCACCGCGTTGAGGAGGGCCACGCAGTTGGCGGCCACGAAGATCCTGTTCTTGAGGCGCAGCGAGTAGAGCAGGAAGAAGAAGCTCGCCACCGTCTGCAGGGCGAAGAAGAGGGGGTCGATCTCCTGCCCGCCGTCGGAGAGGGCCTTGATGAAGGTGTAGGTGAGCGAGCCCGCCAGTGTCAGGCACCCGATCCACCCCACCACTTCTACCCATCGCTTGTCCGCCGCGCGCCGCTTCGGTACCATCCGCTTGCTCCCTCTGTTCACTTGTCTGCCGGGCCGGTCCGGCAATGCACGGCACGGGCCGCGCCGTGCGCAGGCAGTCGTTTTGCGGTAGCCGCGCCTTTGCGGCCGGATTCGCCGGCCCTCGAGCGGGAGAGCGTATGAACGACGTGGAGCGGACCTTCGTCGCGGCGGGGAAGTCGCTCCGCCTGGTGTCGCTCACCGAACCGTCCGGGCACTACCGGATCGTGGAGCCGTACATGGTCTTCGTCTCGTCCACGGGCAGGCGCCTCTTCCACCTCTACCAGATCGGCGGCTACAGCGCCGGCGGGGTGCTGCGCGGCTGGAAGAACCCGGAGATCTCCAACTTCGCGAGCGCCGAGGTCCTGGACCAGCGCTTCGACCCGCGCGACGACTACAATCAGTTCAAGGAGGAGATGTTCCCGGAGGTGGTGTTCGCCGCGCCCACGCGGGACGGGCGGGTGAGGGTGCCGGGGAAGGGCTGAATGGCAGTGCGCGGGTGCGGCTTTGGCGCGCGCAGCCATCTGCCATCCGGAGCCAGCGCTGCTCCGGGCTTTGCCGTCTTCCAGCCTTTGGCGCGGAGAGCGAAGGATCTACTGCGCCTTCCCGAGGGGCCGGCCCGATGCACCGGCCTCGTGCCTCGCCGGCTAGATCCTTCGGTCGCCGCAGGAGTTTGGGGCGCCCCGCCGAGCTCGGCGGGGCGGCTCTCTCAGGATCGAAGACCGGGGGGGTACGCTTCCAC
>JAUJMI010000505.1 GCA_030446945.1 Longimicrobium sp.
GTCGCCGCTCTCCAGGTACTCGCGGAGGGCGTAGCCGGAGGAGTTCTTGCGCACGCGCGGCCAGCCCGCCTCAATCGCGGCGCGATGCGGCTCGATGGCGGAGTCGACATCGGCGAGGATCTCGCGCAGACGCGGGTGCTCGGGCGGGGCGCCGCGCTCCAACGAGGCGCGTGTGCCGTCGGCGAGGACGATTTCCAGCGCATGGGTCCAGCGGCGCGTGGAGCCGTGCTTCACCGTGTGCACCCCGCCCGAGTTGTTGGCGATCATCCCGCCCAGCGTGGCGCGCGCGGCGCTGGATGGGTCCACGGGGAAGTGGAGGCCGTGCGGCGCGGCGGCGGCGTTCAGCTCCGCCAGCGTGCAGCCGGGGAGGATGCGGGCGCGCCGCGCATTCCCATCCACCGAAACGACCGTGCGGAAGCCGGAAACCAGGTCCACCGACACGCCGCGCCCCACGTTGCCGCCCGGCATCCCCGTGCCGGCGCCCCGTGGAACGAGCGCGGTGCGTGTGGCCGCGGCCCAGGTCACCAGCACGGCCACGTCGTCCGCGTCCGCCGGCACGGCCACGGCATCGGGGAGCGCACGAAAGATCCCCGAGGCCTCGCCGAACGGGGTGCAGCGCGCCTCATCGCCCAGCACCTCGCCCCGGAATCCGGGGATCACCGGCGCGGCGGCGCGCGGAGGTGCGCCGGCGGGTTGACGGGGAGGGGCGGGGGGGTGCATCGTGGCGCGCTCGGCGGCGGAAACAAAAACGCTCCCCGCGGGGAGCGCCGATACGCGGAGGCGCGGCGGGTCAGCGGCCGCAGTGGCCGCAGTAGCCCACCACCTCCACGCGGAACCCTTCGACGCGGAAGCCCTCGCCCACGCGCACCTGGGGGCGGTACGCGGGCTCGGTGGCGTGCACGTCGCGCACCACGCCGCAGCCCAGGCAGCGGGAGTGGTAGTGCTCGTCGGTGCGGGCATCGTAGCGGGCGGAGCCGTCGCCGTAGGAGAGCTTGGCGGCCAGCCCGCAGCTCACCAGCGTCTCCAGCGCCTTGTACACCGTGGCGAGGGAGATGTCCGAGATCTCTCCGCGCACCACGGTGAACACCTCGTCGGCCGTGGGGTGCTCGTCCGTGCCGCGCAGGAAGCGGTACACGGCGGCGCGCTGCTCGGTAAAGCGCTGGCCGTTCGCCTCCAGCGCGTCGCGGAGGACGGCGTCCACCTCTTCGGGGCGCGGGTGTGCGGTGGTGGCCATCGGATTCAGAGTGCGCCTGGGTCACGCGGGCTCCGTCGCGGAGCGCCGACGTTTCCAAGCTAGGGCGGGTTCCGGAGGGTGTCAACTCCAGTGCCCGTGCGCACGTAGCCCCGCTCGCCGCCGCCCCGGCACGGACGATGCGCGGGCGGGCGCCGTGCGATCCAAACCCAACAGGGAGAGAGGCGTGGCCGGACGACGGGGAAGAGCGATCTGGGCGGGGCTGGTGCTGCTGGCCTCCGCGGCGGGGTGCGGGCCCGACGAGGTGGAGCCGCTGCCACCGTTGCAGCGGCCCACCGCGGAGCGGCGGGCGGGGCTGCCGGAGGTGCGCGGGCGCTGGCTCTTCGCCGGCTTCGAGATCGCGCCGCGCGACAGCGCATCGATGGCGAACAGCGACTACCAGCTCACGCCGCCGGGGGAGTTCCGCTTCCTGACGCAGCGGCTGGACTCGGTGGCGGGGCAGTACGGGGTGCCGGGCCGCTTCGTGATCCCCTTCACCGGCGAGGTGAGAAAGGACGGCGTATTTGCGCTGGTGGCCTTTCCGGGCGAGGGGGTGCAGCAGTTCGTCGCGGGGCGGGTGATGAGGGACACGCTCTGGCTGGAGCTCACCAACGTGGCCTCGGTGGAGCGCTGGCCGCCGCGCACCCGAGCCGCCTTCGTGCGGCGCCCCCGCGGCGCGCCCTTTACGCGCCTCCTGGGCGGCGCGCCCATCATCGTCCCGCCCACTCCCCAGGAGCTCGACTCGCTGCGCCGCGACTCGATCCGCATGGACTCGATCCGCCGCGCGGGCGCCGTGGTTCCGGGTGCCGTGCCTCCGGCCGGCGTGCAGCCGGGCGTCGCGCCGGTGCCGGGTGCGCCGGTGCAGCAGCCAGCCCGCCCGCCCGTGCAGACGCAGCCGGGAGTCGTGCGCCCGCCCGCGCAGGTGCCGCCGGCGAGGACCCCGCGGCCGAGCCCGCCTGTGCGCCGCCCTCCGCCGCCGCCCCAGAACCCACCGCCCACCCAGGGCCCGCCTCCGCCGCAGGAGTTCCCGCCGCCGGCGCCGCCCTCCAACCCGCCTCCGCCGCCGCCGCGCGAGACGATCCCGCCGCCGCGGTGAAGCGACAGGGGCGGGGTCCCGAGCCGGGACCCCGCCCCTTTGGGTCCTTGGGCATGCTGTGGCCCTGCTGGGGCGAGTAAACTCGCGGCAACAACAGCACAAAGTCCGCCTGCGCGGACTCG
>JAUJMI010000506.1 GCA_030446945.1 Longimicrobium sp.
CACCGGGGGCCGCCACCGCCGCGGGCCGAAGCCCCCGGCTGCAATCACGGGAAGGCGGCTGAAGCCGTCTCGAGAAACGCGGCATTCGGCCCGGAGTCCGCGAAGGCGGACTTTGTGCTGTCGTTGCCGCGAGTTCACTCGCCACGGCACCCTACCGCGGCAGCGCGCTCCCCAGCGCCTCGGCCATCTTCCCCAGCTCCAGCGCGTACTCCGCCCACCACTGGCCGGCGCGCGGGCCGCCGTTGCACACGCCGTCGGACTGGCCCGGCGTCTTGATCCAGAGGAAGGCGTCCACCAGCGGATGGCCCGTCTGGGCGGTGGGGGCGGTGCCGAGGGCCTGGTTGCGCGCGTTGCACCAGACCCGCTCCACCGCGGCACCGCGCCCGTTGCGGCTGGTGTCGATCACGAAGTGCTTCCCGCCCACCATGGCGCTCAGCCGCTCGCCGTATGCGATGTTGACGCGGGTGGCGTGGAAGTTGGACACGTTCAGCGCGAATCCGTCCGCCAGCTCGATCCCCGCCTTGCGCAGCCGGTTCGCCATCTCGCCCGGCTGCTGCCAGTTGGCGTTGCCGGCGTCGATGTACACGGAGGCGCCCGCGGCCTTGAGCGCCTGCACCGCTTCGCGCATCAGCACGTAGCGCTCGTCCTGCATGCGGAAAGGGAGGCACTCGATGGCGGCCAGGCCGTCCGGCTCCAGGATGACCACGGCGGGCCGGCGGCGGATGGCGGCGGCGAGGTCGCGCGACCACCTGCGGTACGCGTCGCCGCTGCGCGACCCGCCGGCGGAGTACAGGCCGCAGTCGCGGTGCGGGATGTTGTACGCCACGAACACCGGCAGCGCCCCCGCGGCCGTGATCCGCGACATCAGCGCATCGGTCTCGCGGCGCACGTCGCGCATCCAGTCGCCCAGCCAGATCGCCTGCGGCTGGTCGCCGATGCGGCGCATGAGGGCCGCGTCGGCCGGGCGCGAGCGGGCCCACTGCTGCGCCTGCACCCGCGCCGGCGAGTAGGGATCGACGTACAGCCGCCGCCCGCCGAAGGGGTTGCCGGACTGCCCGTCGGCCGGCGGACCGGGCACGAGAAGGAGGAGGGCGAGCGCGAGCATGCGCGGCCTCCGAACGCGCGGAGGCCGCCCTCCACGCGGGGGTGGTCGCCGAGGCATGGCTAGCGGATCCCGCGTGGTTCAGCCGCTCAGAGCCGGAGCGCTTCTTCGGCGGCGGGGAAGTCGGAGGCGCGCCGGTGCGGGAGCGTCGCGGCCGGCAGGGAGCCGTTCGCCTCGCCCATCTTGCGGATCATGTACGTCTGCCGGGCGAGGAGGATGCGGGCGGCCCGGATGTCGTAGTGCGTCTTGATCATCAGGTTGGCCAGGTCGCCGGCACCCCAAAGCAGCCCCGCGAACACGATCAGCCGGATGGTATCGCCCACCAGCAGCCCGATCCCCGCACCGCCGGGAGGGCGGTTGAGCCACCACGCGGCGAACTGCCCCAGTGCCAGCACCAGGATCACCACCGACGCGATCCGGAAAAGGATGCCGACCAGGTGAAGGCCTTTCTGGGGCTCCAGGTCCTCCTCGCGCACCTCGACGCCGGAGAGCAGCGGGCGCCTTCCGGGCCTGCGCCCCGTTTCGTTCGACTCGCCCTCGATGGGGGGAGAACTGTTCATTTCGACTCCAGCGAAGCGGTTGATTTCACCCCGGCTGCACGTCCCGGACGTCCTTCGTTGCACTTCCTGTGCTACGCTCCTGTTACCGGTCCGCCGGCACGGTGGGGAGGTAGGCGGCTTCGGCGGCGCGCTGGCGGAGCAGCTCCTCCAGGAAGGCCACCTGCTGCTGGAGCCGCTCCACGTCCACCTGCAGGCGCTCGACGGTCGCCTCCAGCCGGTCCACATGGGCGCGGGTGGCGGGCTCGGGGGGCGGAAGGAGCCCCGCCCTGGCCGCGATGCGCCCCACGCCCGGCAGCCCGGCGACGGCCGCGATGGCGGGGTGCAGGGGCTTCGGCTCCAGCGTGGCGTCCATCATCTGCGGCTGGCCCGGCACCAGGCCGGCGATGGAGCCGGCGAAGCGGAACGCGTCCTCCTTGGAGATGCGGATGCGATACCGCCCCTGCGGGGTGTCCAGGGCGATCTGGTACGCGCGCAGCCGGCTCCCCTGCTGCACGCGCGTGATCTGCCCGGCCGCGAACTCCACCTGCTTGCGGGCGAACTGCTCCTGCTTCAGGCAGATGAGGCGCTGGCTGGTCGTCACGAAGAGCCACGCGCCCGCGCGCCCGATGCGGGGGCGGCGCACGCCCAGGAGCTTGCCGCGCACGATCCCCAGGATGCGCTCGTCCGCGTGCAGGATGTGCGGAAGCGCGCGGAACTCGCGGTGCTCCCACCAGCGGTCCCCCTCGCCGATGTCCCGGAGCTGTGCGTCGATTGCGCTGCGATCAACGGGCATGCCTCACC
>JAUJMI010000507.1 GCA_030446945.1 Longimicrobium sp.
GAAGCCGCAAGCTGCGGGGAGAAGAGGGGCCCGGGGGTCCCGCGCTTGCCTTTCCTCGCGGTTCCCCGCACCGAACCCCTGCTCGGAGGCGAGAGGTGGCGAAGCGGGAGTCGAGGGCGCGCTGTCCAGGCGGCAGACGCGCTGAAAGGAACCGCGTAAAAAGGAGACGAGGAAATGGCGGACATCGACATCCAACGCAAAAGTGCGTCGGCGTGGCCCTGGCTGCTCGGGCTGTTATTGCTCGCGCTGCTCGGCTGGATCCTGTTCGAAGCGATGGACAACGACGAGGAAGTGGCGGCGGCCCCGGTGGTTGCCCCGGTCGTCGAGCCCGCGCCGGGGGTGAACGAGGTGCAGCCGCTCCCCGATGCGGCGAACCCGCCCACGCCGGTGGCGCAGGCGCCCGGGATCGTGCTGTCGGAGATCATCAATAGCCCGGCCACCTGGACCGGGAAGACGGTGGGCGGCGAGGTGCGGGTGGGCGACGTGGTCTCCGACCGCGGCTTCTGGATCGAGGACCAGGGCGAGCGGCTCTTCATGCTCATCAACGAAGTGCCCGGGGAGATCAAGGACATCAACAAGGGACAGACCCTCCGGATCAGTGAGGCCATGGTCTACGCTACCAACGACATGAGCAAGATCCCGGGGACGATGGAGCCGCAGGCGCAGCAGATCGCCCGCGCGCAGCCGGTGGTGCTGGCGGCCGACAGCCGCAACATCCAGATCCTCACCGCGCCGGGCACCACCCCCTGAACCGGGCGGGCCGCAGGCCGGAGGAAACAGCAGAGAGCGCCGTACTCGCGGCGCCCAACGAACCAAAAAGGAGCGAACATGGCTACCAATGACCTGGACCGCGTGGTCCCCCTCGACCACCTGGACGACTTCGAAGTCGCGGACGGCGACCCGGACGTGCGCGGGTGGAGCGTGATGTCGGCCGACGGGCAGAAGATCGGGCGGGTGGATCAGCTGCTGGTGGACACGGACGCGATGAAGGTACGCTACCTGGACGTGGACATGAAGGACGGGATGGGGGGCGCGGAGGACCGCCACACCCTTCTCCCCATCGGCTACGCGCAGCTGGATCGGGACAGCCGCACAGTGCGCGCGACCACGCTGCGCGCCGCGGACTGCGCCACCGCCCCGGCCTACGGGCGCACACCGCTGACGCACCAGGGCGCGGACGAGATGGACGACCACTGGCGCGGCCGCGGCACGGCCGACAGCGAGACCCACATGACCCTCTCGGAGGAGCAGCTCGCCGTGCGGAAGCGCGAGCGCGCCGCCGGGGAGGTGGAGATCGAGAAGCAGGTGGTCACCGAGCGCGTGAGCCAGGCGGTGCCGCTCACGCACGACGAGGTGGTCGTGGAGCGCCGCCCGGTGGAGGGCGGGATGGTGGCCGGCGGCACGATCGGCGGCGAAGAGCACCTCCGGGTCCCCCTCACCGCGGAAGAGGCGGTGGTGGACAAGCGGGTCGTCCCCAAGGAGGAGCTGGTGGTGCGCACGCAGTCCGTGACGGAGAACGAGGTCGTGGAGGCCGACCTGCGCCGGGAGACCGCGGAGGTCACCCGCGATGGGGTCGCCGAGCGGAACCGCTGAGCGGCCGCGGCGGAACGCGTACGAGCGGGGGCGGCCCAGTGCCGCCCCCGTTCCCGTTGGGAGGCCTTTGTGCGCTTCCGGGGGGCGGCTCCCGGGGCGCCCCGCACCGACGACGCGAAGATCGCCGCGCCCCCGGCGACCGAGGACCGCAAACCGAGGCGAGCAAGTGAAACCGACACCCTCCCCTTCATCCCACGCCGGCTCCGCGGAGCCCGAATTCGCGCTCGACGTCCACCCGGACTACCGCCGGCGCGGGCTGTACGCGCTCTGGTTCGTGGTCGTGTCGCTGGTGGCGCTCCTCCTGGTTCCTCTGCTCCTGGAACGGCGCGTCGCCGAACTGCGCGGCGAGATCGCGGAGGTGGCGCAGCCCGCGCGGCTGCTCACCGTGCAGGTGGAGGTGACCGCGGCCTGGGAGGCCGCCGCGCTCCGCGGGTACCTTCTCACGGGCGACCAGCGCTTCCTGGACATGTACGTCCGCGCCCGGCAGGACGAGCGGCATGTCTTCACGCGCCTCCACCCGCTCGTGGCGCGTCTGGGCGGCGCACTGCCGGCGCGCTACCTGGAGGTGCGCGAGCTGGCCCCGTTGTGGCACGCGAGCCCCACCGCGCTCCTGGAAGGCCGGATCTCGCCGGAGGAGTACGCCCGGACGCTGCCGCAGCAGCAGGAGCTGTACACCCGCATCACGGGCGCGGCCGTGCGCCTGGACGGGGAGATCGGCAGGGTCATACTCCAGCGCACCGCCCGCATCCGCAGCCTGGAGCGGGTGGGGCTCGTGCTCACCGCGATCCTGGTCCTGGTAGCCCTCGCCTCCGCCATGCTCGTGGCACGGCTGGTCCTCGCGCAGCG
>JAUJMI010000508.1 GCA_030446945.1 Longimicrobium sp.
AGGCGCGCTCAACCCCGCGGCCGGGGCGCAGCGGCTGGCGGTACTTGAGGCCCTGCGCCGCGCAGAGAAGCTCGATCCCCAGCACCGTCTCCACGTTGCGGAGCACCTGGCGCGCCTTGCGGGCCGAGGTCATCCCCATGGATACGTGGTCCTCCTTGCCGGCCCCCGTGGGGATGGAGTCCACGCTGGCCGCGTGCGACAGCGTCTTGCACTCGTTCACCAGCGCCGCGGCCGTGATCTGCGCGATCATGAAGCCGCTGCACACCCCCGGCTCGTCGGTCAGAAAGGGCGGGAGGTCGCCCGAGAGGTCGGGGTTCACCAGGCGCTCGACGCGGCGCTCGGAGATGGAGGCCAGGTCCGCGAGCGCGATGGCCAGCAGGTCGAGCACCTGCGCGATCGGCTGCCCGTGGAAGTTGCCGCCGGAGATCACCAGCCCGCCCTCGCCCTCGTCGGGGAAGACGAGCGGGTTGTCGGTCGCGCTGTTGGACTCCGTCTCCAGCACCTGGGCGATGTAGGCGAAGGCGTTGCGCGCGGCCCCGTGCACCTGCGGCATGCAGCGCAGCGAATAGGCGTCCTGCACCCGCGGGTCGTCTTCGCGATGGCTCTCACGGATCTCGCTCGCCGCCAGGAGGGCGCGGAGGCGCTCGGCGCTGGCGGCCTGGCCGGGGTGGGGGCGTGCGCGCTGGATGGCGGGGTGGAAGGCGTCCGGTGTGCCGCGCAGCGCTTCGAGCGTCATGGCGCCGGCCACCTCGGCCGTGTCCACCGCCCGCTCCGCGCCGCGCAGCAGGAGTGCGCCGATCCCCGTCATCACCTGCGTGCCGTTGTTGAGCGCCAGCCCCTCCTTGGCTTGCAGCCGGAGCGGCTGGAGCCCCGCGCGCCGCAGCGCCTCGTCGCCGGGCACCACCTCGCCGCCGACCTCGGCCGCGCCCTCGCCGACGAGCACGAGCGCCAGGTGCGACAGCGGCGCCAGGTCGCCCGACGCGCCCGCGGAGCCCTGCTCGGGGATCACGGGGTGGACGCCGTGGTTGAGGAGCGCAATAAGCGCGTGCACCACCTCGGCCCGCACGCCGGAGAAGCCCTTGGCGAGTACGTTGGCGCGCAGCAGGGTGATGGCGCGGGTCTCGGAGCGGGGGAGGGCGGGGCCCACTCCGCAGGCGTGGCTGCGGATCAGGTTGAGCTGAAGCTCCTCCACGCGCTGGATGGGGATCACCGTCTCGGCGAGGCGCCCGAAGCCGGTGGTGACGCCGTACACCACGCGCTCCTCGCGCAGCGCCGCGTCCACAACCGCGCGCGAGCGGAGGATGCGCTCCTGGGCCCCCGGCGCGAGCGCGACCTGCACCTCGCAGCCGAACGCCACGCGCTCGATCTCTTCGAGCGTGAGGGTGTCGCCATCGATCTCGATCCGCTGCCGCACTGCGCGCTCCGTGGAAGGGTGCTCCGGGGACGTTCAAGATAAGGCGTTTGCGGTGGGGTGGACAACTGGGGAGGTGGGGCGGAATCCGAACACCGGGCGCTGAAGCCCCCGGCTGGAACTACGGGAACGCGGCTGACGCCGGCTCTAGAAACACGGCATCGGACCCGGAGTCCGCGGAGGCGGACTTCGTGTGGTTCCAGCGGCCTTTATTCGCTCCTGGAATGCGGCCCTGCACGGCGGCCCGGGTTGGGATCATGAAAACGGGGCGGCGCCATCTCGGCGCCGCCCCCGTTCTTCGTGGCCTGCATACCCAGCTCACTCGCGCACTCCCCTCCAAACCGCCGCCCCGGACGGACCGAGAGCTTCAGTCAGCTTCCCGGCGTTCGTCCACCCCGGCCGCCCGGGGACGACGGCGTCAGTTGGGGCGCCGGTCCAGGCGCGGCTCGCCGGAGATCATCTGGAAGGACCAGTCGAAGATCATCAGCGAACGGTTCTGCTGGTCGCTGCCCAGGAGCTGCACGCGGACGACGCCATAGTGGGTGCGCCCGCCGGCCGTGAAGGCCAGCACGTAGCTGCTCTCCGGGTTCAGCGCCACCGCCGTGGCGGAGTACCCCGCCGCCGGGGCCGTGGTCACCGCGACGCACTCCGGACCCGAGCCGGGGCCGCACGCCAGCGCCGTCGTCCGCCCCGCGTCGGCGATGCGGGTGCCGTTCAGCGGCACGATCCGCCAGCCGGTCCCGTCGCGCTCCAGCCTCCAGTGCGCATCGGACGCGGCGCCGCTCACCACGCGGGCCGTGCCGGCCGTCACGTTGAAGCGGAAGCCGCTCTGCGCCGGGTTGTCGCCGTGCGCGTACACCAGCTCCGAGGTGCGGTCGGGGCGCGGGATGGCCGTGACCTCGGCGCTCAGCGAGCTCACCCGGCCCAGTGTGTCCACGGCGGCCAAGCGGTAGCCGTAGGTGTGGCCGTTCGCCGCGTTCAGGTCCACGTACCCGTTCCCGTCCGACTCGCCGACGGGGTACAGGTA
>JAUJMI010000509.1 GCA_030446945.1 Longimicrobium sp.
GGAAGTCGAAGCGCTGGCAGCGCGAGAGGATGGGCGGCGCGGCCTGCTGGATCTTCTGCGGCTCGGTGGTGGCGAAGACGAAGATGACGCGCGGGGGCGGCTCCTCCAGGATCTTGAGGAGCGCGTTCCACGCCTCGCGGGTCAGCATGTGCGCTTCGTCGATGATGTAGATCTTGTGACGGTCCTCGGCCGGGGCGTACATCGCGCGGTCGCGCAGGTCGCGCGCGTCGTCCACGCCGCGGTTGGAGGCCGCGTCGATCTCCACCACGTCCAGCGAGGTGCGCCCGGCCCAAATGCGCACGCACGAGTCGCACGCGCCGCACGGCTCGCCGTCTTCCCCGCGGTTCGGGCAGTTGAGGGCCATGGCGAGCACGCGGGCGAGCGTCGTCTTCCCCACTCCACGCGGGCCGCAGAAGAGGTACGCGTGCGCCACGCGGTCCTTTTGCACGGCGGCGCGCAGCGTTTCGGAGACGTGCTCCTGCGTCGCCACTTCGCGGAAGTGGCGGGGCCGGTAGGTACGGGCGAGTGCGGTGCGTGACACGGCTGCCTGGACGTCGGGTGCGGGGAGGCGGCCGGGCGCGGCCGCGGGGGAATATACCGCGACGGGGGGCGGAGGTTCAACGGAGGCGATGTAATTGGTGGAGGGACAGCGCGTTTGTGCGCTGGTGCGCGTTCTCGGGACGGCTGGTCTCACGCGGAGACCCGGAGGCGCGGAGGACTGCAACTGCGTGGCTCACACAGAGACACGGAGACACAGAGAGAACCGCGAAAGGGATTTTCCGTGGCTTGCAGTACCCTCTGTGACCTCTCTGTGTGATGCTTTTTGACTCGCGGTGCCCTCTGGTGAACGTTCGGTCGCTGTCCGCTGGCGCACTAACGCACTCATGCACTAACGCGCTTCCGCTCGGAACGGCTCTTGCTCGCCCCCGGGCGGTCTGAGACGGACGGCCACCGCGAACGGAGGAGGACGCATGGACGCATACGATCGGGGGTTCCGCGGACGCGGGGGGTTCGGCCGCGGCATCGACCGCAACAGCTACGACTACCAGTTCGGCGCCAACCCCGAGGCGTATCGGCCCACCGGGCGCGGGGGGATGGGGGGGTACGGACCGCAGTTCGGCGGCCGCAGCTTTGCCGGGGACGAGGTCGGCTCCAACGCCGGCGAGCTCGGGCAGGCCGGCGGCGGCGGTTCCTATTCCGGCGGGCAGGGAGGCTATGGCGGCGGTTACTACTCCGGTCGCCAGGGCGGGTATGGCGGCGCATACTCCGGCCCCGGGTACGGCGGTGGCTTCGGGGGCGGGTACTCCGGTGGCTACGGCGGAGGCTACGGCGGGTACTCGGGCGGCCAGGGGTATGGCGGCGGGCACGGGCAGGGCTTCGGCGGCACCTTCATCGGGGCCGAGGGGGGCGCGAGCGCCGGGTACGGGCGCGACGATGACGATCTCGCCGGCCAGGACGAGCGCTTCCAGGGCGGCTACTCCGGCGGCTTCGGCGGCCGGTTCCGCCCGCGCGGACAGCAGGGCGGGAGCGGCTACGGCGATTACCAGCGCGGCGCGTTCGGCGGCGACTACGAGGCCGGCAGCTACGGCGGCTTCCGCGGCGCGGCCGGGCGCGGGTACGGCGGCTACGGCGCCGACTACGGGCTGGACATGAGCCGCTACGACGTGGACTACGGCGGCGCGTTCATGGGCGGCGTCTCGCGCGGCACCTTTGGCGGCGGCTACGATGCGGGCTACGGCGA
This sequence comes from Longimicrobium sp., assembly GCA_030446945.1. Taxonomy (GTDB): domain Bacteria; phylum Gemmatimonadota; class Gemmatimonadetes; order Longimicrobiales; family Longimicrobiaceae; genus Longimicrobium. The sequence continues at coordinate 1,742 of JAUJMI010000509.1, forward strand.
CTTCGGCGCGCGCAGCGGCGGGCTTGGGGGCGGCTACGGCGGCGGGCGCGGGTACGACGGCGGGTACGGCGGCTACGCGCAGGGGCCGTTCATGCCCGAGGAAGCCTACAGCCGGCACCCCGAGTACAACCAGCCGTCGCAGCGCCGCGGGAGGGACGCGGTCGGCTACGGCTACTCCGCCGCGGCCGACGAGGACCTCCCCGACGAGCAGGTGCTGCACGGGGTCCGCTCGCGGCTTCAGCAGGACCGCTGGCTGGACGCGGACCGGATCAACGTGGAGGTGGAGGACGGCGTGGTGACGCTCACGGGCGAGGTGGGCGACTTCATGGAAGCCCGCTATGCCTGGGACGACGCCTGGGAGACGCCGGGGGTGCACGGCGTCGTCAACTCCCTCGCCGTGCGCACCGACCTCCCGCACGACCCGCATGGCGACGTGGTGCCACAGTCGTCCGGTGGGCATGGGTCGAGCGGTGGAGACGCGGGGGGCGCATACGCCGGGGGCTGAAGCCCCGGGCTGGTACCTGGCCCGGCCGACATTCAGGACACGCGGCGATCTCCTCCCCGAGTCCGCGCAGGCGGACTTTGTGCCGTTGTTGCCGCGAGTTCACTCGCCACAGCCAGGCAGGCCTGAGATCGGGATAGGGGGCAGCCGGTGATCCCGGCTGCACCCCTCCCACACCACCGG
>JAUJMI010000007.1:0-5655 GCA_030446945.1 Longimicrobium sp.
GACGGCGCGCCCCCCGTGTGCGGCGGCCGGGGCGCCGACCTCTTCCGGGTCCGCCCGCCCCCGGGGGGGGTGGTGGTGGTGGGGGGGGGGTGGGGGGGGGCCGCGCCCCCCGGGGGGGGGGGGCGGGGGCGTTGGGGGGCCCCCCCCCGCGACCGGAGGGGGCCTTTGCGGGGCTCCCGCGGCCGCGGGAGCGGGGCGGTCGCCCCCTCCTGCGTTCGCGGGGGCGGACGACCGTTCGGAACCCCCGCCGGAGCCGGCGGGCTGTAGAGTCTTCAGGGGCGCCAGCATCATCACCATGCTGCGCCCTTCCATCAGCGGCTGCGATTCGACTTTGCTGATGTCCGTCAGCGCCTGCGACACCCGGTCCAGCACCTGCCGGCCGAACTCGGGATGGGCCATCTGGCGCCCGCGGAACATCATGGTCAGCTTGACCTTGTTCCCCTCTTCGAGGAAGCGGCGGGCGTGGCGTAGCTTGAAGTCGTAGTCGTGGTCCTCGATCCCGGGACGCATCTTGACTTCTTTGATCTGTACGTGGTGCTGCTTCTTCCGCGCCTCGCGCTGCTGGCGCTGCTCCTCGTACTTGAACTTGCCGTAGTCCATGATGCGGCAGACCGGCGGCCGGGCCAGCGGTGCGACTTCCACCAGGTCCAGCCCCTGCTCTTCCGCGATCTCCTGCGCCCGTTCGATCGGCAGGATCCCGAGCTGCTCGCCTTCCGGGCTGATCACCCGGACGGGGCTGATACGGATCTGCCGATTCACCCGCACTTTCTCTTGGATGGTGCCGCTCTCCGAAATCGGGGAAACAAAAAGACGGATCTGAAACGCTCAGATCCGTCCACGCGCACACGCACTCCGTGCTCCTGTGGAGACGGACGGGGCGAGGCGCGATGCGCGGACCCGGCAGCATTCGCCCCGCTGGGGAGACGAAGCCGAAAGGTGGAGGGCCTGCCGGCCCCCGCTTGTCCAGCATTGGAGCCTGGGAATCTATCCCCACGCCCCGCACCTGTCAACCGCACCCCGCCCTGAGACGGTCAGTGCGGCGTGTACATGAAAAAGAACGTGACGGCGGCGCCCATCCCGAGGGCGAACAGCGCCCACGGCCATCCCGCCTGCGCTCCGACCGCGGAGTACAGCATCTCGTCGTCCACCCGCCGGTGAAGCTCCGGCGCGACGTCGTCGTCCACGTCCTTGATCTCTCTCGCGATTAATAGCATGTGGGCCTACAGGGCAACCGGCGTGCCGTAAGACGCCACAAACACATTGGACATCCTGGTAAAAAAATGACACTGGTCCGCTGAGACCCTTCATGTTACACTTGACCAACCTTGACCAAGGAGGGAGATCGTGAGCTCGACCGTCAATCTGTACCAGGCCAAGACACACCTCTCGCAGCTCGTGGAACGCGCCGCCGCGGGCGAGGAGATCATCATCGCCAAGGCTGGGCGCCCTGTCGCCCGGCTGATGCCCCTCGCTGCGCCGTCCACGCGTCGCGTTCCCGGAGCGTTGAAAGGGCAGATCTGGATGTCCGACGACTTCGACGATCCGCTGTCTCCCGACATCCTCGCGTCGTTCAGCGGCGAGGCCGACGACGACGAGGTGTCGTGAGACTCCTCCTCGATACACATGTGCTCCTCTGGTGGAGCACGGACTCCCCCCGGCTGGCGGAGGGCGCTCGCGATGCGATCCGGAGCGCCGGACGGGTGGCGGTGAGCGCGGCATCGGCCTGGGAGGCGGCCATCAAGGCCGGAATGGGAAAGCTGACCCTGGACGTGCCGTTCGAGCGGGTGGCGGAGGTGAACGGATTCGACAAGCTGCCGATTACCTTAGCGCATGCCGCCGCGGTCGCGACCCTGCCGGAGCACCACCGGGACCCCTTCGACCGCATGCTCGTCGCACAGGCCCGGTCGGAAGGCCTTACCCTGGTAACGCACGACAGAGCGATAGAGCCGTACGGCATCCCTATCCTTTGGACGTAGGCTGCAGTGGCCGCGAAAAAGCCCCGCCCCCTCGCAAGGAGGGGACGGGGCTTTGTTCACGAGCTTGTGTACGAAGCCTCTCGGCTCAGTACATGTCGCCCATGCCGCCGCGCATGCCGCCGCCGCCGCCGGCGCCGCCGGCGCTCTTCGGCTCGGGGCGCTCCACCACCACCGACTCGGTGGTGAGGAGGAGGCCGGCGATGGACGCGGCGTTCTGGAGCGCCGTACGCGTGACCTTGGTGGGGTCGATCACGCCGGCCTGCACCAGGTCCTCGTACTCGTCCGTGCGGGCGTTGTAGCCGTACGCGTTGCTCTCGTTGTCGCGCACCTTGGCGACCACGATGGAGCCCTCGACGCCGGCGTTCTGCGAGATCTGGCGGATCGGCTCCTCAAGTGCGCGCTCGATGATGCGCACGCCGATCTGCTCGTCCGCGTCCTCCACCTTGAAGGTGCGCAGCACGGCCTGGGCGCGAAGGAGCGCCACGCCCCCGCCGGGAACGATCCCCTCTTCCACCGCCGCGCGCGTCGCATGGAGGGCGTCCTCCACGCGGGCCTTCTTCTCCTTCATCTCCGTCTCGGTCGCGGCGCCCACGTGGATCACCGCCACACCGCCGGCCAGCTTGGCGAGGCGCTCCTGCAGCTTCTCGCGGTCGTAGTCCGAGGTGGTCTTGTCGATGGCGGCGCGGATCTCGTTGATGCGGCCCTTGATCAGGTCCTGCTCGCCGGCGCCGTCCACCACCGTGGTGTTGTCCTTGTCGATCACGATCCGCTTGGCGCGGCCGAGGTCCGACAGCACCGCGTTCTCCAGCTTGAAGCCGACCTCTTCGGAGATCACCTGACCGCCGGTGAGCACCGCGATGTCCTGCAGCATCGACTTGCGGCGGTCACCAAAGCCCGGGGCCTTGACGGCCGCGACCTTGAGGGTGCCGCGCAGCTTGTTGACGACGAGCGTGGCCAGGGCCTCGCCCTCCACATCCTCGGCGATGATCAGGAGCGGGCGGCCCATCTGCGCCACCTTCTCCAGCACCGGGAGGAGGTCCTTCATCGACGACACCTTCTTGTCGTGGATGAGGATCATCGCGTCCTCCAGCACCGTCTCCATGCGGTCCGGATCGGTGATGAAGTACGGCGACAGGTAGCCGCGGTCGAACTGCATCCCCTCCACCGTCTCCAGCGTCGTCTCCAGCCCCTTGGCCTCCTCGACGGTGATCACGCCGTCCTTGCCCACCTTCTCCATCGCGTCGGCGATCAGGTTGCCGATCTCCTCGTCGGAGTTGGCGGAGATGGTGCCGACCTGCGCGATCTCCTTCTTGCCGGCGGTCTCCACCGACATCGACTTCAGCTGGGCCACCACCTGCTCGACGGCCTTGTCGATGCCGCGCTTGAGCGACATCGGGTTGGCGCCGGCGGTGACGTTCTTGAGGCCCTCGCGGAAGATGGCCTGGGCGAGCACGGTGGCGGTGGTGGTGCCGTCGCCGGCCAGGTCGCTGGTCTTGGTCGCGACCTCCTTCACCATCTGGGCCCCCATGTTCTCGATGGGGTTCTCCAGCTCCACTTCCTTCGCCACAGTCACGCCATCCTTGGTGATGAGCGGCGAGCCGAACTTGCGGTCGATCACCACGTTGCGCCCCTTGGGGCCCAGGGTGACCTTGACGGCCTCCGCCAGCTGGTCCACGCCCTTCTTGAGCGCGGCGCGGGCGTCGGTGCTGAAAACCAGCTCCTTGGCAGCCATAGTTTCTCTCCTATCTAGAGGTGCGTACGTGAAAATTCAGTTCGGGAGTGCGACGCGGTGGGGCTCAGCCCACCACGGCGAGCACGTCGGACTCGCGGAGGATCAGGTACTGCTCGTTGTCGACGGTGACCTCGGTGCCGCTGTACTTCCCGTACAGCACCTTGTCACCGACCTTCAGCTCCATCTCGACCCGCGCGCCGTCCTCCACCTTGCCGGGACCGACGGCGACGACTTCGCCCTGCTGGGGCTTTTCCTTGGCGGTGTCCGGGATGTAGAGCCCGCCGCGCATCTGCTCGGTGTCCTCGAGCGCCTTGACGACGACGCGATCCGCGAGCGGCTTGACCTTGACCTCAGTCGCGGTGGCCATATGGATGACCCTCCCTGGATTGAGTAGTGGGTGGAATTCTGTTAGCACTCTCACCCCGAGAGTGCTAACGACGCGGCAAGATAGCACCGCGCGCCGCGCTGTCAAGCGGGCGTGAACGATGCGCGCCCTTTGCACGGGGTGTTCCGCAGATGTGCGCCAGAATGGCCGCAGCCGCACCGGCGGGTGTGCCGGAGCGGCCGGGGTGGCTGTCAGATTGGGAGTGCGTCAGTGCGTTAGTGCGTTCGGCACTATGCCGCCGTCGCGTTTCCTGTCGTCCTGACCGAGCCGCTCGCCATCCCTGCATCCGCGCTCAAGCCAGGCGGCGGGTGAAGGATCTAGCATGCGAGGCAACAAGACTGCGGGAAACGGCTAGCCCCTCGGCACGTGCAGTAGATCCTTCGCTCCGCGCAACAGTTGGGCGGAAGGGCGCGGCCGGGCGTGGCGCGTCGCTCAGGAAGACAGATGCATGCGAAACGCCCCTCCCCCAGGTAGTTATTGGGGGAGGGGCAGCGAGGTGACGAGCGGGGTGGGGGCCTGTGATGCCGGTCATTCTCCCCGGAACGGCACCTCGATCACCAGCCCGTCGTACGCCGCGATCGCTTCGGGGAAGACGGCGCGCGCCTCGCGCTCCAGGGTGCGCGGGTCGTCCGCGTAACGGGGGGAGAAGTGGGTGAGGGCCAGGCGCAGCACCCCCGCGTCGGCGGCGACGCGGGCGGCTTCGCGGGCGGTGGAGTGCCCCGTGGAAACGGCGCGCTCCGCTTCGTCCTGCGCAAAGGTGGCCTCGTGGATCAGGAGGTCGGCGCCCGCGGCGATCTCACGCGTGGTGGCGGTGGGGCGGGTGTCGCCCGTGTACACCACCTTGCGGCCCGGGCGCGGGTCGCCCACCACCTCGGCCGCGCGGATGGTGCGGCCCTCCACCTCCACGTCCTCGCCGTGGTGGAGCTTGCCCCACAGCGGACCCTCGGGGACGCCCAGATCGCGGGCGAGCTGCGCGTTGAAGCGGCCCAGCCGCTCGTGCTCCACCACCGCGTATCCCACCGCCCGCCCCGCGTGCTTCGCGGCGAAGGGCACGATGTCGTACACGCCGCGTTCGATCGCCTCCCCCGGCTCCACACCCACGATGCGCACCTCAAAGGGGACGCGCTCCACCCCCAGCTCCACGGCCTGCTTCAGCGTCCCCTCGGTGCCGCGCGGGGTCCAGAGCGTCATCGGCTCCTCGCGCGCCTGCAGCCCCAGCGTCCTCAGCAGCCCGATCACCCCCAGGAAGTGGTCGGCGTGGAGGTGCGTGAAGAAGATGTCGTGGAATCCGAAACCCGTGCCGAACTTCATCATCTGCCGCTGCGTCCCCTCCCCGCAGTCGAACACCAGCACGTCTCCCTCCCGCTGCACCACCAGCGACGAGACGTTGCGGCCGACCGTCGGGCGCGCCGCCGCGGTGCCGAGGAAGGTTACGCGCATGGACCGGCAGTGCCCAGTGCCAGGTGCCCAGTGCTCAGTAGCATCGTGACGCTCCGCCGCACCAGGCACTTGCTGTTCCTCATGCCTGCACCACCTCGACCTTCAGGTGCGGCTCGATCTCG
>JAUJMI010000007.1:5755-25388 GCA_030446945.1 Longimicrobium sp.
ACTTGCTGTTCCTCATGCCTGCACCACCTCGACCTTCAGGTGCGGCTCGATCTCGCTCTTCGAGATCAGCGCGGGCCAGTACGCCATGATCTCCTGCACCGCTGGGCGCCCACCCGCGAAGCCGGTGACCGAAGGCGGGCCGGCGAGGACGAGCGGCGCGATCTCCTTCGTGAAGCGCTCCACGGCCGCCCGGTCCTGGCCGCGCACCCCCCAGCGCACCGTCACCTCGGGGAGGTCGCGCGGCATGGGGCCGGCAAGGGGGCCGTGCGTCGCGTTCCAGCCCACGTACTCCGTCAGCACCTCGTCGAACTTGAGGCCCAGCCGGTCCAGCCGCTCGCGCAGCACTCGGTCGGCGAGCTGCGCCTTCTCCACGGCGTCGGGCCAGGAGTAGACGAGGGTGCCGGTCGCTTTGTAGCCGTCGGAGTAGGCGATGCTCACCTTGAGCATGTCCGTGCGCGCGGCGCCCTTGACGCCGACGACGCGCACCCGGTCCGGGCCGTCGGCCTCCAGGCGGATGCTGGTGAAGTCCGCCACCACGTCCGGGGTGATGTAGCTGCGTGGGTCGCCCATCTCGTAGACGAGCTGCTCCTTGACCGTGGGGAGCGTCACGCGCCCGCCGGTGCCGTCGTGCTTGGTGACGACGAACCCCCCGTCCGGGTACGCTTCGATGATCGGGTAGCCGATCTGCGCGAGTCCGTCGATCTCGCGCCAGTCCACCAGGTGGTTGCCGCCGCTGGCCTGCGCGCCGCACTCGTTGATGTGCCCCGCCACCACCCCCGCCGCGATCCGGTCGTGGTCGTCCAGCGACCAGCCGAACTCGTGGATCATGGGCCCGTAGGTGAGCGCCGTGTCCGTCGAGCGGCCCGTGATGACGACGTGCGGGTCCTGCCGCAGCGCCTCGACGATGGGTCGCGCGCCGATGTACGCGTTTGCGCTCTGCACGCGCTCGAGGACGGTGGAGAGCGGCTCGCCCGTCTCCATGTTCTTGAGCTCCACCCCGCGCGCCAGCAGGTCGGGGAGGCGCTCCAGGATGTCGTCGCCCGTGACGGTGCCGATGCGTGCGCGCCCCGCGAGCCCGGCCTTGCGCGCCTCCTCCAGCACCGCGTCGCGGCACCCGATCGGGTTGACGCCGCCCGCGTTGGCCACCACCCGAATGCCGCGCTCCACCACCGCCGGGAGGATCTCGCCCATCAGCGGCACGAAGTCGCGCGCGTACCCCAGCGCCGGGTTGCGCGAGCGCTGCTTCTGCATGATCGACATCGTGACCTCGGCCAGGTAGTCGAGCATCAGGTAGTCGATGGGCCCGCTCTCCACCTGCTGCTTGGGAGCGTCCAGCTGGTCCCCCCAGAACCCCTGCCCGGAGGCGATGCGGATCTTGTCTTTCATTCTGCTCGGCGAAGTGCGGGTCCGGCTGCGCGCCGGGGCATTGTTCCGGAAAACGATCCGGAGGCCGCACCGGGCAGCCTCCGGACAGGATAATTCAACCGTGCCTGCGCCGCGGCAACCGGCGTGCCTCGGCTGCTACTCGCGACCGTGTGTGATACATGCGCGGATGTCTTCGCTCGTGAACTCCGGAAAGTCACTGAGCACTTCGTCCTCCGTCAAACCCGAAGCCAGGTACTCAAGCACGTCTGCGGCGGTTATCCGCAGTCCGCGGATGCACGGCTTCCCGCTACGCTTTCCGGGTTCGATCGTGACGCGGCCCGCGTGATCGCCACTCTCCCTCCTGCCGCCGCGGAGGCGTTCACTCGGGTGGCAGCAGCGGATCGACAGGGACTTCGCGTCCGAGCGCCGTGGAGACGAACGACTCCCCGCGCGCGTGCTCGGCGATTGCGTCGTAGTCTCCCGCGGACGGGTGCTGGTGCACGACGATCGTGTCCTGCTGCAGGTCGATGACCCAGTATTCAGGGATGCCGGCCCACGCGTAGAGCAGCCGCTTCTTGTTCCGGTCGTGCAGAACGGTGGAGTCGGCCACCTCCACGACGAGCAGGCACGCATCCGCGCCCGGAAGCTGGCCGGGCACGACCCGGTCGCGGCGGAGGAGCGCGATGTCGGGCCACGGGTTCGCGTCGGCCAGGCGCAACACGCTCTGCGTCGCGACCCGCACCTCGGGCCCGACGGCTTCGCGGAAGTAATCGTCCAGCGCGAACACGCAGGTGACGTGGCGCCCACCGACCGGCGTCATCTCGATGATCTCCCCGTCGATCAGCTCCAGGCGCGCATCCGGCGAAAAGACGCCCGCCTCGGCCATCTTCTCGAACTCGTCGGTCGTGAACCGCTTGCGTGCCGGTTCGGCAGCGGTGTGCATCGCCTCCTCCTTGGCTGCGTACCCCCGCACCACCTCTCAACTTCTACGCCGCGGGACCCGGCCCGAATACGTCCACCGAGCGGATCTGCCGGCCACCGAGTGCGGGAGAGCTCCACGAGTCCCCGATCCCGTATTCGCGCACGACGGTGTACTCGCCCCCGGCGGGCTCCTCGTGGACGATGACCACATCGCGGCTCAGGTCCACGAGCCAGAACTCCGGGATCGCGGCGCGCGCGTACATCGGTCCCTTCACCTCCCGGTCGCGCGGCAGCGAGCTGTCCGAAACCTCGACCACGAGAAGAGCGTCCCAGGGGCCTGCCTCGCGGCTGAGATAGCGGTCCTCGTGAAGCCGGAGCACGCAGAGGTCGGGCTGCGGCGCCTCCAGGTCATTGAACTTGAGCGGTCTCTGCACCCGCAGCAGAGCGCGGCCGCGGCACCATTCCGCCAGGCGCTCCGTGAGCAGATCGACCACGTAGATGTGCCGGTGCCCGACGGGTGTGATGCAGACGACCTCTCCCCGGATCAGCTCCGTACGTTCTTCCCCTGACAGAATGCCGGCTTCGCCCATCCGCACGTACTCGTCGTACGTCCACCGCCGCGGCGTACCCCTGCCGTTCATCTCCAGGATGTCGCCGTCGACGAGCTCGACCCCGCGGACCGGGAGGATACCGATCTCCGCCAGGCGGTAGTACTCGTCGACGTTGAACTGGCGCCGGGACTCCTGCGTGTACGTGTCCATCGGATCCCTCCCGTGCTACAGGGCCGAGCGTGGCTTGATCACGTCGTCCACCAACACCGTCAACCCGTTCAGGACCGGCGAACTCCACCACTCCCCCGCGCCGTACACCCGGATGTCCGAGTAGACGCCGGCCGGCCGCTGGTGGATCACGACCTCGTCGCGCGTGAGGTCGACCAGCCAGTACTCCGGGATGCCGGCCCCTCCGTATCGCTCCGCCTTGACGTGCCGGTCGTAGCGGATGGAGGACTCGGCGACCTCGACCACCACCAGCGCATCCTCATGCGTGGGGTGCGCGTCCTCGTATTCGCGTGGCTCGGGGCGGAGCACGGCCACGTCCGGCTCCGGGTCATAGTCGTGCGGTAGCCAGAGGGGCTTTTCGCTGCGCACGATCACGTCGGCCGTGCGCGAGATCAGCAGGCGGGTGAGGCGGGTGACGTACGCGGCGTGGCGGCTTGCAGCGGGGGTCATCTCGATGATCTCGCCATCGATCAGCTCCACGCGCGCGTGCTCGCCCAGCACGCCGATCTCCGCCAGCCGGTAGTACGTTCCACGGTCGAAGCGGACGGGCTCCCCCGCCCGGTACACGATGCCGTCCAGCAGCTCCGCACCGCGCTCGGGGAGGATGCCGGCCTCCTCCATGCGGGCCAGCTGCTGCTCCGTGAACCGGTACGGCTGCACGAACTGGACGGCCATGTTTGCCTCCTAAATGCCCGGCGGCAGGACGAACGAGCCGAGGTGGGCGCCCGGGTTGTTGAGCGAGGTGCGCAGGGCCAGTGCCAGCACGGCGCGCGTCTCGTCCGGGAGCACCACGGCGTCCACGAAGCCGCGGGCGGCGGCGTAGCGTGCGTCCAGCTGCTGGTCGTAGTCGGCGCGCACGGCGTCCATCTTGGCCTGGAGCTCGGCGTCGGGGGCCTTGCCAGCCTTCTTGAGCTCGTCCAGCTGCGTGCTGAAGAGGGCGGTGACCGCGGACTCCCCCTCCATCACGCCCATGCGGCCGGTTGGCCAGGTGAAGATGAAGTCGGGGTCGAAGCCCTGCCCCGCCATAGCATAATACCCCGCACCCGAGGCGTGGTTGATGGTCAGCACCAGCTTGGGCACGGTGGCGGTGGCCATCGCCTCCACGAAACGCGCGCCGGAGCGGATGATGCCGCTGTGCTCCGCGTCCGTCCCCACCATGAAGCCGCTCACGTCCTGCACGAAGAGGATCGGCGTGCCGTGGCGGCTGAGCGTGTCGATGAAGAAGGCCACCTTCTCCGCGCTGTCCGCGTATACGATGCCGCCGAACTTGGGGCGGCCGCCGTGCGGGTCCTTGAGCATCCCCCGCGCGTTGGCGATGATCCCCACCGAAATCCCGGCGATGCGTCCGTGGCCGCAGATCATCTCCGGCGCATAGTCCGCCTGGAACTCGTCCAGTTCGCCGCGGTCCAGAATGCAGCGGAGCACTTCGCGCACTTCGTACGGCTGGCGGTGGTCGGCGGGAAGGAGGTCGTACAGCTCCGCCTCTGCGCGGGCCGGCGGGGCCGCTTCCCCAAGGGGGAGGGCGATGGCCGCGCGCGGAAGCTCGCGCACCAGGTCGCGGATCTTCGCCACGCAGGCGCGGTCGTCCGCCACGCGGTAGTGCGCTACGCCGGAAATGGCGTTGTGCGTGTACGCGCCGCCCAGCGTCTCGCTGTCGGTGCTCTGCCCCGTGGCGCCCTTGACCAGGTTGGGCCCGCCCAGCCCCATGAACGACGTCCCCTCCACCATCAGGATCGCGTCGGAGAGGGCGGGAAGGTACGCGCCCCCCGCGATGCACGGCCCCATCACGGCGGCGATCTGCGGCACCTTGAGGTAGCGCCGCATGATGGAGTTGTAGTAGAAGAGCCGCGACGCGCCGTACTGCCCCGGAAAGACCCCGCCCTGGTACGGCAGGTTCACCCCCGCCGAGTCCACCAGGTACAGGATGGGGACGCGGCAGCGCATGGCGATCTCCTGCGCGCGCAGCATCTTGGTGATCGTCTCCGGCCACCAGGAGCCCGCCTTTACCGTAGCGTCGTTGGCGACGATCACCACTTCGCGCCCCGCCACCGTTCCGATGCCGGTGACCACGCCGGCGGCGGGGGCCTGCCCGTCATAACGGTCGTGGGCCACCAGCAGCCCGATCTCCTGGAAGCGCGTGCGCGGGTCCATGAGCAGAGCGATGCGCTCGCGCGCGGTCAGCTTGCCGTCGGCGTGCTGCTTGTCGATGCGCTTGGGCCCGCCCCCCTGGCGGAGGCGGGCTTCGAGGTCGCGCAGCTCGGCGGCGAGCGCGCGGGCACGCCCCGGGGCCGGGGCCGCGGGGGCGCTGGGTGCGGCGGGAGCGCTCACGCCTCGGCGGTCTCCCGGTCGCGCCCGTGCTGGGCGTACCAGTCGCGGATGTACTCCACGGCGGCGGTGGTGGGGGTCCCCGGGCCGAAGAGGCGCCCGATCCCCTGCCCTTCCAGCGCCCGCATGTCCTCTTCCGGGATGATCCCGCCGCCGGTGAGGAGGACGTGGTCCACCCCCTCCGCCTCCAGCAGCTGCTTGACGCGGGGGAAAAGCGTCATGTGCGCGCCGGAGAGGATGGACATCGCCACCACGTCGACGTCTTCCTGGATGGCGGCGCTGACGATCATCTCGGGCGTCTGGTGGAGGCCGGTGTAGATGACCTCCATCCCCGCGTCGCGCAGGGCGGCGGCGATCACCTTGGCGCCGCGGTCGTGGCCGTCCAGTCCGGGCTTGGCTACCAGCACCCGGATCTTGCGTTCAGGCATCGTGTTACGGATCGGAGAAAAGGTGCGCGCTCGTGCCCCTCCGCCGGTGGGCGGAAGACCGGCAACATACAGCCGGGGCGCGGGGTGCGGCAAGCGAACGGCGGGCGCGCGAAGGCACGGAGGGGAGCTCTCCCCTCCGTGCCTCCGGTGGCCCAGCGGTCCCTCGTGCGGATCAGCGCACGGCCTGCAGCACGTAGATGGGCGGGCCGATGGTGGTGCGGATGATCATCCAGGGATCGATGGGCGTCTGCTGCCCCGCGAGCACCGCCTTCATCAACGCCTCCTTTTCCCTCTGCGTCATGTCCTCCCACCGCTTGATCCCGGAGGGAAGCGGCACCATGGCCGGGGGGCGGTTCGATGCCGCCATCCAGAGCTGGTTGATCTGGCGGTTGCAAGTCCACAGGATGGGGGGCTGGTTGCCGAGCCAATGGCCGCTCCCCCCCTTCAGGTCCATGCACTTCCGGTTGATCCCCACGAGCTGGCCGTTTACCGCGCGCCAGCGCTGGTTCGCCCCGTTGTGGCACGTCCACAGCACGAGCTGGTCGCCGTCGCGCCCCTGCCCCCCTGCCGCATCCACGCACTTGCCGCGTAGCCGGATGGTGCCGTCGGAGTGGTAGGTGAAGGTCTGATTCCACTGGCCGCTGCAAGGATAGCCCTGATTCGGGTGCCATCCACCGTTCTGCCGCCCTCGGCGTCCAGGCACTTGCTCCCCAGCTTGCTCACCAAGATGATATCCTGGGACTGCTGGGCCCCCGCCGCCCGCGGGACCGCGGCGCAGGCGAAGACCGCGGCCAGGCCGGCCGCAAAAGTTCCGAGCTTCCTCATGGAGTACCTCCCCTCTAGGTGGGTTGCGTGGGATCGGAAGCACGGTGGGTGGTGTGCAGTCGCCCCGGTGCACTCCGGTGTCGCTCCAGCGGAGCCACAGAAACCGAAGTGCCACGCGAACAGTATTGACCGGGCGTGATTTGGGCGTACCTCCCGACCGAGTACGCTCTTCCGCGGCGAGCCGGAGGGCCGGATCACGGCGCCCCGAAAGCGGCGGGGGGGCGTTCAGCGCCGCCGGCAGACGACGATCAGGTCCTCGGAAGTGTACGCGAACGGTCCCAGCTCCCAGTCGCCGTACCACTCCACCGGGGTCAGGCCGGCGGCGCGGAGGAGGACGGACCATTCGGTGGCGCTGCGGATTCGCAGCTCGTGGAACTTCTCGCCCGATTGGGAGCCGCGGCGCCAGCGCGTCCATTCGCGGCTCACGCCGTCGATCGCGTCGAACTCGCGCTCCACCCACACGGTGGTGCCGTCCTCCGCTTCCCACCAGTCGCGCTCGGTGTAGCCGGCGACGGCGTGGTCGCGGTGCATTGTCTCCAGGACGAAGAAGCCGCCCGGGCGCAGGGCCTCGTGCGCGCCGCGGAGGACGCGCAGGTCCTCCTCGTCGGAGAGGAAGTAGCCGAGGGAGGAGAAGAGGGAGAGGGCCGCGTGGAAGCGGCCGCGGAAGGGGATCTCGCGCATGTCTGCGCGCAGCCACTCGACGGCGACGCGGGCCTGCTCGGCGCGGGCGCGGGCTCCGCGGAGGAGCGGCTCGGAGAGGTCCATCCCGGTGACGCGGAAGCCCGCCTCGGCCAGCGCAATGGAGTGGCGGCCCCATCCGCACGCCACGTCCAGGATCTCGGCGCCGGGCTCCAGCGGCACCATCTCGCCGATGCCGGCGACTTCGCGGGTGGTGCGCTCCGGGGTGAGGAAGTCGCGGTACAGGTCGATAAAGGTCTCGTCGAAGTACCCCTCCCACCAGCGTTCGGGGCTAGCCGGCACGGCCCAGCCGCTCCGGAAGCTCGTGGATGCCGCGGATGCGGTCGCCGTGCTCCTCGGCGAAGCGGCCCAGCGGGTCGATCAGAAAGGTGTGCATCCCCACGTTGCGCGCGCCCACCACGTCGATTTCGTAGATGTCGCCGACGTACGCCGCCTCGTGCGCCTCCACCCCCATCCGCTCCAGCCCCATGTGGAAGATGCGCGGGTCCGGCTTCTCCACGCCCACCAGCCCCGAGTCGATCACAAACTCGAAGTGCGGGCGCAGCCCGAGCGACTCCAGCAGCGCCTCCACGCGGCCGTCCGCGTTGGAGATCACGCCCAGGCGGTAGCCCATGCGCCGCAGCTCCTCCAGCGTCTCGATGGTGTTCTCGCGCACGCGGCTCCACAGGTTGCGCTCGGCGTGGCGCGCGAAGATCCGCTCGGCGAAAGGGGGGAAGTGCGCGTCCTCCACGCCCAGCGTGCGAAAGATCTCGGCGAAGTAGACCTCGCCGCGCTTCCGGTCGTCGCACGCGGTGCCGGAGCGCACCATCTCGTCCAGGACGAGCTTGGCCTCGTACTCGGCGCTGAGGATGTCGTACTCGCTCGCGGTGATCCCCGCCTCGGCCAGGAGCTGGACGAGGAAGGGGTGGTCCAGCCAGACCAGCGTATTGCCGGCGTCGAAGAGGATCGCTTTCATCGGGACTCGAGAGGGGGCGTGGCTCTGTTGCGATGGCTGTGCCGGTCAGCAGGCTTCTGTCCGGTGGAGGCGGCAGTGAGAAACTCGGCCGGGAGGTCGCGGTCCAGCCGCTCGTCGTGCGGAGCACCGCGCCCATCCGCCGTAGCCCAGCGCCTCACCGATTGTCGGTCAGCGGGAAGGCGGCCCTGAGCACGGAGAACCCCTTCTGCTTTTCTCTCTGTTTACCTCCGTGTCTCGCTGCGAGACCCGCCGATCTTTCCCTTACAAAGTGAAAACGTCCCCTCCGGCGACGTACACCGCAGGGGAGGCTTTCGCTTCGCCGCCAACCGCGCGTCAGAAGAACACCGGCTCCTGGTACGCGCCGAACACCGCTTCCATCGAGTGGCGGATCTCGTGGAGGGTCGCGTACGCCCTCACCGCGTCCAGCATGGCGGTGACGACGTTCTCGCCGGCGCGGGCGGCGTCCTGCAGGACCTGGAGGGTGCGGTCCACCTCGGCCTGGTCACGGCGGGCGCGCATGGCGGCCATCCGCTCGCGCTGACGGCGCTCCGCCTCCTCGCCCACCTTGAGGAGGGGGATGTCGATCGTCTCGCCCTCGATGGTGAACTCGTTCACGCCCACGATCACCCGCTCGTTCCGCTCGATCTCAATCTGCTGGCGCATGGCCGAGCGCGCGATCTGCTGCTGGAAGTAGCCGCGCTCGATCCCGGGCACCACCCCGCCCATCCCGTCGATCTCGGCGAAGATCGCCTCCGCCTCGGCCTCCATCTGGTCGCTGAGCGCTTCCAGGTAGTATGAGCCGGCCAGCGGATCGATGGTGTTGGCCACCCCCGTCTCGTGCGCCAGGATCTGCTGCGTGCGCAGCGCGATCTGCACCGCCTTCTCCGTGGGGAGGGCCAGCGTCTCGTCCATCGAGTTGGTGTGCAGCGACTGCGTGCCGCCCAGCACCGCCGCCATCGCCTGGTAGGCCACGCGCACGATGTTGTTCTCCGGCTGCTGCGCGGTCAGCGTGACCCCGGCCGTCTGCGCGTGGGTGCGCAGGCGCCAGCTCTCCGGGTTCTTGCTGCCGTACTTGTCGCGCAGGTGGCGGGCCCAGATGCGGCGGCCGGCGCGGAACTTGGCGATCTCCTCAAAGAAGTCGTTGTGCACGTCCCAAAAGAAGGAGAGCCGCGGCGCGAAGTCGTCCACGTCCAGCCCGCGCGCGATCCCGCGCTCCACGTACTCGAAGCCGTTCCTGAGCGTGTACGCCAGCTCCTGCGCGGCGGTGGCGCCGGCCTCGCGGATGTGGTAGCCGCTGATGGAGATCGGGTTGTACTTGGGCGCGTTCTTTGACGCCCACTCGAACATGTCGATCACCAGCCGCAGCGCCGGCTCCGGCGGGTACACCCAGGCGTGCTGCGCCTGGTACTCCTTGAGGATGTCGTTCTGGACGGTGCCGCGCAGCTTGTGGGCGGAGACGCCCTGCTTCTCCGCCGCCACGATGTAGAAGGCGAAGAGGATGATGGCCGGTCCGTTGATGGTCATCGACACCGAGACCTGGTCCAGCGGGATCCCGGCGAAGAGCGTCTCCATGTCGTCGAGCGACGAGATGGCGACGCCGCACTTGCCGACCTCCCCCAGTGAGCGCGGATGGTCGCTGTCGTACCCCATCAGCGTGGGGAAGTCGAAGGCCACGGAGAGCCCCGTCTGCCCGCGCTGCAGCAGGAAGTGGTAGCGCTCGTTGGTCTCCTCGGCGGTGCCGAAGCCGGCGAACTGGCGCATCGTCCAGAACCGCGTGCGGTACATGGTGCCGTACGGCCCGCGCGTGAAGGGGAACTCGCCGGGAAGCCCCACCTTGTCGTTGTAGTAGCGCGCCTCCTCGGGCGACGGCTCGGGGCGGTCCAGCGGGGTGTAGAGCGGCTCCACCTCCACGCCGGACACGCTGGTGAAGCTGTCGTCGCGCTTGGCGGCTCGCTCGTAGGCGCCCTCCCAGGCTGCCAGCCCGGAGCGCAGGGCTTCCAGCTCCCGCTCCTTCTGGCGGATCTGCTCCAGGAGGTCGGCCGGCGGCACGCGCTGCTCCACTACGCTCATGATAGTTCTCCCCCTACCGGGTTGGCACCCCAAGTTCACCCACGATCCGCTCCGCCACGGTGTACGGCGAGTCGGCTCCCGCTTCCAGGGCGGCGAGGGAGGCCTGGAGGATCTCGTCGCCCTGCCCCCGCTCCCACACCAGACGCTGCAACCGCCGCTCCACCACCGCGCGCACCCGCTCGGCCAGGCGGCGCTGGCGCCGGCGGGACAGCTCGCCGGACTCGTTCAGGTACACCTGATGGCGGTCGAGCGTTCGCTGCAGCTCGTCCAGCCCCTCGCCGCTCTGCGCCACGGTGCGGATGACGGGGATCGCCCACCCGCCTTCCTCATGCGCGTGGGCGCGCAGCCCCTCGCGCGCGTGCTTCTGCACCGTCTTCAGCGAGACGCCGTGGTGCCCCGCCGAGGCCGGCATGTCGCCCAGCCTCATGTGGAGCATCACCTCGATCTCCTGCGCCAGCTTGTCCGCCCCCGGCCGGTCCGCCTTGTTGATGACGAAGACGTCCGCGATCTCCATCAGCCCCGCCTTCATGGCCTGGATGGAGTCGCCGCTCTCCGGCACCAGCACGACGACGCTGGTGTCCGCCGTCCCCGCGATGTCCAGCTCCGTCTGTCCCACGCCCACCGTCTCCAGGATGACGCGGGCGAAGCCGAAGGCGTCCAGCAGGTCGGCGACCTCCTTGCTGGTGGTCGCCAGGCCGCCGAGGGCGCCGCGGGTGGCCATCGAACGGATGAACACCCCCGGATCGGTGGAGATGTTGTTCATCCGGATGCGGTCGCCCAGGAGCGCGCCCCCGGTGAAGGGCGAAGACGGGTCCACGGCCACGATCCCCACCCGCTCTTCGCGCTCGCGGTACATCATGGCGAGCTTGGAGGTGAGGGTCGACTTGCCGGCGCCCGGAGGCCCCGTGATCCCTATGCGCTGCGCGCGCCCCAGGTCCGCGTGCAGCTCGTGCAGGAGCCGCTCGAAGCCGGGGCGCGTGTCCTCCACCAGCGAGATAGCCCGGGCCAGGGCGACGCGCTGCCCCGCCCGGAAGCGCTCCAGAAGCTCCTGGTGCGGCGAAGCCTTGATCGTTTCGGTCATGGGCGAAAGGTGCCGCGCGCGCGGGTGGGAGTCAAGCCGGCCTCGGCGGGCTCCCGCACCTTCCCCGCCGCGCGTGGGACAGCGAACAGGCGATCTCACGCGGAGACGCCGAGAAAGCAACAGCAACGGCGTCACACAGCGGGCACAGAGGGAACCGCGAGCCACAGAGAAACACTTCCTGAACGGAGCGACCCCACGGAACCTGCCGCGGCTCCGCGTGAGACCCGCCGTTCAGTCGCGCGCGATCACCACCGCATCCAAACCCTCCACCTTCACGGTCTTCCCGTTGCGGGGGTCCGAGCCCGAATTCCCGTAGCGCATCGACGTGACCACCAGCTCCCCGCGCCGGCGTCCCTGCGCGTCCAGCAGCGGTGCGCGCGCGCTCGCGGGGGTGAGCACCGCCCCCTGCGAGGGCCCGTCGCACGCGGCTGTTCCCTGCGCGACCACGATGCGCGCCAGCGGAGCGAGGTCGGCGCGCGCACTCCACGGAGCCGCGCCCCCGCGGGTGACGACGACCGTCGTCCCTTCCACCTTCATGTCGGCGGCGTGCGGGGCGGCATTGCCGCCGCGCCTCCAGCGATCGGTGGAGACGAGGTACACCGTTCCGCCGGGGGCCGCGATCGGCGTGCCGCCCGGCAGGGAGCCGAAGTACATCCCCCTGGTGTCGCGCCTGCACCCGCCGCGGATGGCGAGCGCCGTCACCGCCTGCCATCCGTTCTCGTAACGGGCGACGCTCGTGCCCAGCGCCCGGCCGGCCGCCGCCGCGCCGTGCGAATCGTACAGGTACGTGAGCGCGCCACTGACGTTCGCGTACTGGTCGCCCGGGAGCATGGCGGGCGTGCGGGAGTGCTTGCCCGGCGGAAGGAGCGGACGAACCAGGCGGCCCCCGCGCATCATCCCCGCCTGCGTGAGCGCGGAGCGCAGGCGCGCGGTCTGGTCGCGGCGCGACACCGCCTGCGCGCTCCACGGGCCCACCGAGCCCAGCAGGAGGGGCGGTGGCGAGCACCGCCGGGACCGGCGCCAGCATCGGAGCTTGGCGCCGCGCCAGGCGCACCGTTCCCCACACGGCCAGCACCGCCAGCGCAACGAGCACCAGGAGGCGCAGGTAGCGGAACTCCGTCCACCCGTACTGGTCCTGGCGCACCCCCACGGCCCAGATGGGGAGCGGGAGGAGCAAAAGGAGGAGCGCTGGGAAGAGGCGGACCAGGCGCGCCACCCCGCGCGACTCGGGGTCGTCCTGAAGCGGCTCCAAAAAGATGCCGCCCAGCAGCCCCGCCAGCCCCGCGAAGAGGACGATGGGCGACAGGATGTTCTTGGGAAGGTCGCCCGTGGCCGCCACCTTGGCCGTGTAGGCGAAGAGGATCGCCAGGTACACCAGCAGCACCACCGCGTACAGGTAGCGCCCGGCGCGGCGCACGGGGGTCAATGGCGAGCGGGCGTCGCCCTCCGCGGCCAGCACGGGCACCCCGCCGGCCACCACCCAGGGGACGAGCGCAAAGAAGACGGCGCCGGCCAGGTCCTGGTACAGGTGCTCCGGCGTACGCAGCTCGAAGAGCGAAGTGACCGCCGCCACCGCCCCCGCCAGTGCCGCGAAGAGCCCCGCCCCGTACAGCCCGACCGCCAGGAAGCGCCCCAGCAGCAGGGCGTTGAAGCGCCAGAAGCGCCGCCGCCGGCCCACTTCCTCGCCGGGGAAGGCGGCCAGAGTCAGCGCCAGCCACGCCGCGCCCGCCAGCGACGCGGCCCTCCACCCCTCCGACTCCAGCTCAGGGCTGAAGATCCACACCGCATACCCCCCCCGCACACGCGAGGGCGAGCGCGGTGGCGCCCCAGCGCGCCCCAGCGGAGAGCACGCTGCGCGCGCGCAGCACGCTCGCGCCGAACACCAGCGGCAGCGGCAGCACGGCGGCGGCGAAGACGCGCACCCAACACTCCGCGTCGCGCTCGCGGATCGCGATCGAAGAGGTGACGGCGAGCGCCACGCTCATCACCACTTCCACGGGTGCGTGGGCGAAAGCGTCGCGCGCATCGCGGAAGTACGCGCGCAGGGCGGTGCCGGGTAGCTTCATGACGGGCTCGCGCGGAGCGGCGGCGAGGCGCCCGGGGAAGGCGGCGTGGGGGAGCGCGGAGCGCGTGGCTGCGGACTCGCGCACTCATCCTGCCACTCGCGTGGCGCGTACGCAACACCGGCGCGGCATGCGCGCCACACCCGCCGCACCGCACCCTCCGAGCCCGGCAGGGTCGGTTTCGTAGGGCTCTTGCGCATTCATTTGTTTGCACGAAACAGAGTTTTACAGCTCGGGGGGTAAAACGCGCGTTTCGGGCGGCTGAATCGTAGCAGTGGCGCGGGAAAAATCGGCTTTCGGGTGCAACGATCCTTTCCATCTGCAACGAAACTTTGCAACAAAAATGCGGCACATCGCTTGCCCTTTCCGGCCGCCGTCCGCGAGGACCGAGGACGAACCCCCACACCCATGGGCCCGCTGGGCCAGGAGGACGAGATGAAGGCACTCTGGAATCAGTTCCGCAGCGACGAGTCCGGGCAGAGCCTGGTGGAGTACGGGCTGGTGATCGCGCTGGTGGCGCTGGCCGTGATCGGCGCGCTGGTGATCTTCAAGGACAAGATCGCCGCCGTCTTCACGCGCATGGGCGACAAGCTGGACACGGTCGGCTGAGCGGCAGCGGTTGAAGTCGGCCGGGGCGCGGGTTCCCGGCCGGTGGGCGCTACGGGAGCGATGGTACGGGAGACGATCTCCGGCTTCACTCTGTGATGCTGGCACGTACCGCCCTGCGCTCCGAAACGGAGGACTCATGCTTTCCCTGATCAACACCACGGTCTTCGTCGCCCTGCTGGTGCTGGCCGCTGGCACGGATCTGCGCACGGGCCGCATCCCCAACAAGCTCACGGGTGCCGGCCTCGCGGCCGCCCTCGTCCTCCTCGCACCGAGCGGCCCCGCGGCGCTCCTGGGCGGGGTGGCCGGCGCGGCGCTGGCGTTCGCCCTCACCTTTCCGCTCTTCGCCGTCCGCGCGATGGGCGGGGGCGACGTGAAGCTGCTCACCGTGGCGGGCGCGTTCCTGGGGACGGGGCGCGTGGTGCCTGCGCTCCTGGTCACGGCCGTCGCCGGCGGCGTGCTGGCGCTGGCCGAAGCGGGGCGCCGCGGGGTCATCCTCCCCGTTCTCTTCCGCTCGCGCCAACTGGTGGGGCACTGGGCCTCGGGCGGGCGCTCCGGGGAGCGGCTGACGCTGGCCTCTCCGGGCGCCGTCACCATCCCGTACGGGGTGGCGATCGCGGCGGGGGCCCTGGCCGCGTGGTTCCTGTGAGCCGCGCCGGGCTCTTCCGCCGGAGCGACGAGGGACAGGCGGTGGTGGAGTTCGCGCTGGTCGTGCCGGTGCTGCTCCTTCTGGTGGTGGGGGTCTTCGAGTTCGGCCGGGCGTGGAACGCACACCAGGCGGTGACCGACGCCGCCCGCGAGGGGGCGCGGACCGCCGTGGTCGCAGACCTCACCATCACCGAAGACTCGGTGAGGACGGTGGTGCGCAACGCGCTCTCCGCGGTGTCGCTGGACCCGGACCTGGCGGTGATCGAGCTGACGGGGGTGAGCGACCCCACCGGCGAGCCGGCGCGGGTGGCGGTGAGATACCCGTACCAGCTCAGCTTCCTGAAGTCGCTGGGAGGGACCGGGGGCGGAGGTGCCGTCACCCTGGGAACGGCGTTCGTGATGCGCAACGAGTGAGGCGGGAGCGATGAAAAGGCTGTGGGTGGTACTCGGAATGGCGCTGGCGTCCGGAGGCGGAGCGGCGTACCTGGCGGCGGGATACCTGGAGCCGGCCCCCGCTTCGGCGGCCGGCCCGGAGCCCCGGGGCGACCGCGTGGCCGTGGCCGCGCGCGACCTCCCCGCCGGCTCGGTGCTCTCCCCCGCCGACGTGCGGCTGGTGGCGTGGCCGGCCGACGCGCTCCCCGCCGGCTACGCGCGGTCCGTGGCCGAGGTGGTGGGGCGCGGCGTCGTGGCCCCGCTGCGCACCAACGAGCCGCTCATGGCCGGGAAGCTGGCCCGCAGGGAAGCGGGGGGCGGCCTCCCCATCCTGATCCCCGAGGGGATGCGCGCGGTGAGCGTGCGGGTGGACGAGGTGATCGGCGTGGCCGGCTTCGTGACCCCCGGCACACGCGTCGACGTCCTGGCCACCCTCCCCGCCGGGCAGGACCGCACGGCGGGGACGCGGCTGGTCCTGCAGAACGTGCAGGTGCTGGCGGCGGGGCAGTCGATCGCGCGCGACAACGACGGGAAGCCGCAGACCGCGGCGGTCATCACCCTCCTGGTGCTCCCCGACCAGGCCGAGATCCTGGCGCTCTCCTCCGCGGAGGGGCGCATCCAGCTGGCGCTCCGCAACACGCTGGACGGCAGCCAGGTGAGCACCGGCGGCATCCGGACGACCGGCCTGCTGGGGCCCACCGCGCCGGCGCCCGCCCCGCCGGCCGTGCGTACCGGGCGGCCCGCCCGCGCGCCCTCAACCGCGCCGGATCGTGCGCGGGCGGGGCGGAGCGTCGAGATCTTCCGGGGGAGCGACCGCTCCGTCACCACCTTCTAGCAGGCGAGGGACCATGCGCTACCCCTTCACCAACCGCGGCCGGGCGGCCCCATCGCCGGCACGGGCCGCACTGCGCCTGCTGGCGCTGGCGGCAGGGGTGCTCGCGCTCCCCGCCGCGGCACAGCAGACGGCCGCGCCCGCCGCGCAGCGCGTGATCCCCGCCGGCGAGCGCGTGGTGGTGGTGGCCCGCGGGCAGACGGCGCTCCTGGTGCAGCCGGTGGCGCTCGCACGCCTCTCCATCGCGGACCCGGAGGTGGCGGAGATCTTCGCCGTGTCGCCGCAGGAGGTCCTGGTGAACGGCAAGAAGCTGGGGACCACTTCGCTGATGCTGTGGGACGCCAGCGGCGCCCACCGCCTGTACACGGTGGAGGTGACGCCGGACGTGCGCGGGCTGGAGCAGACGCTGCGCACGCTCTTCCCCGCCGAGCGCTTCGCGGTGATCGCCAGCGGCAGCAGCGTCGTCCTTTCCGGCACGGTGAGCAGCGCGGCGGTCGCGCGGCGCATTCTGGAGATCGCCGGCGGGTCAGGCGCCACCATCGTCAACAACCTCTCCGCGCCGGCCGCGGCGCAGGTGCTCCTGCAGGTGCGCTTCGCCGAGGTGACGCGCACGGCCGTCAGCGAGCTGCGCACGCAGCTGGGAGTGGCCGCGCGCGCGGGCGGGGGCGGGATCGACGAAGGCAGCGTCCAGACCCTCTCCGACGGGCTGGTGAAGCTCTTCCTGCTGGGGGCCAACACCCGCATCGAAGCCTCCATCAGCGCCATGCAGTCGCGCGGCCTCTTCCGCAGCCTGGCCGAGCCCAACCTCCTGGCGCTCGACGGGCAGGAAGCGTCGTTCCTGGCCGGCGGGGAGTTCCCCTTCCCCGTGGTGCAGGGCGGCGGCAACAACAGCACCGTCACCATCGTGTGGAAGGAGTTCGGCGTGCGCCTGCGCTTCCGCCCCACGGTGGGCACCGACGGCACCATCCGGCTCAAGATCGCGCCCGAAGTGTCGTCGCTGGACTACTCCAACTCGCTGCGCATCGAGGGGTTCCAGATCCCCTCCCTCCTCACGCGCCGCACCGAGACCGAGGTGGTGCTGCGCGACGGGGAGTACCTGGCGATCGCCGGGCTGCTGAACAACGTGCTGGAGAACAACAACTCTCGCATCCCGCTGCTGGGCGACCTGCCGGTGCTGGGCTCGCTCTTCCGCTCGCGGAACGCGCGCCAGGGGCGCACGGAGCTGCTGGTGCTGGTGTCGCCGCGCATCGTGCAGCCCACCAGCGGCCCGCAGCCGGTGCCCACGGGCGAGCCCGACAGCTGGGAGTGGGACCGCTCGCTGCGCGGCACGCAGCCGGCGAACCCGCCCGCGCAGCCCGCCGCGCGGCCCTGAGGAGGTGAAACCGTGATCCGCTTCCGCACCCGCCTCGACGACCGCCAGGGCTCCGCGCTCGTCCTGCTGGTCGTCGCCATGCTGGGGATCCTCTCGATGATGGCGCTGGCCATCGACCTGGGGATGCTGCGCACCGCCCACGGCGAGGCGCAGCGCGCCGCCGACGCGGCTGCGCTGGCCGGCGCCTCCGCCTTCACGGAGATGGACGGGGACGCGGCGGCGATCGCCGCACAGGCGCGGGCGGTGGACTTCGCCACCCGCAACACGCTCCAGGGGCAGACGTTCGCGGCGGACGAGGTCGCGGTGGACGTGGTCAAGGAGAAGCGCACGGTGCGGGTGAAGGTGCGCAAGCCGGCGGTCGCCACCTGGTTCGCGCGGATGTTCGGGGTCAGCAGCGCGCCCGTGAGCGCGCGCGCGGCGGCCCACGCCACCCGCGCCCCCAGCACGCGCTGCGTGAAGCCCTTCGTGCCGCCCGACCTGTGGGCCGAGACGGACGACGACCACAACAAGAACGGCGAGTGGGACCCGTGGGAAGTTTGGGAGTACGAGCCGGACGTCGGCGACTTCTACAACGGGGGCGGCCCCGGGGCCACTTCGAACCGGCCGGAGACGGGGTACGGGAGCGACTTTCGCGGCGCGGATCGCGACCGCGGGCGCAAGGTGCTGCTCAACGTGAGCGCCCTCCCCGGCTTCGCCAACCTGTGGGCCATGCCGAACATGAAGTGGGGGGGCGACGACATCGGCGGGTCGGCGCTGCGCCAGAACATCAGCGGCTGCAACCCCGCCCCCATCAAGCTCGGGACGCCGTACAAGCTGCAGAGCGGAGTCAAGGCGGGCCCCGTCTTCCAGGGGATCAACGACCTGGTGCTGCGAGATCCCACGGCGCGCTGGGACGACGCGCGCGGCGAGGTGGTGGGGTCGAGCTTCGCCGACTGGATGGCCAGCCCCCGGCTGATCCGAATCCCGCTGTACGACCCCGCCGATACGGAGTCGAAGAAGAACAGCGTCGAGTTCGTGAAGTTCGCATGGGTCTTCCTGGAGCCGGTGAACGGCCCCGCGGACCCCATCGTTGGCCGGTTCGTCGAGATCGTCCGCGTCCTACAGCTGGTGGAATGATGCCCTTCGCAGCCCCCCCATCCGCCGCCTCGCTCCTGCGCGGCGCGGTGATCTCCACCGACGAGGCGTTCCGCGCCCGCGTACGGGAGGTCGCCCTGCCCGAGCGCGGAGCCGCGCCCCCGCTGGAGATCCCGGTGCCCTTCAACGAGCTGGGCGACGGGCACCTGAAGGCGCTTCGCGACGCCTCGCCCGAGGTGATCTTTCTGGACGTGGGGCAGCACCCCGCCACCGGGATCAACCTCGCCCAGTTCCTGGCCGAGCAGAACCCGCACGCGCGGCTGGTGGCGGCCGGGCCCTCGCTCTCGGCCGAGGTGCTGATGGCGGCCATGCGCGCGGGGATCTCCGAGTACCTGGTGAAGCCCGTCTCCGGCGAGGAGGTGGCGCACGCCATCGAGGCCACGCTGCGGCGCACGCGCGGCACCGCGGCCGAGGCGCAGCAGCAGCCGGGGCAGATCTTCGCCTTCTTTGGCCCCAAGGGCGGCTCGGGCTCCACCACGCTCGCCACCAACCTGGCGATCCACCTGCACCGCCTCACCGGCAAGCGCACGCTGCTGGCCGACCTGGACCTGGAGCTGGGCGAGGTGGCGCTGCAGATGGGGGTGGACCCGCGCTTCAACTTCTCGGACATGGTGAGGAACTTCCACCGCATGGACGCGGAGCTGCTGGCCTCGTTCATCGAGCGCCACAACTCCGGGGTGCACCTCCTTTCCGCGCCCTACCACCCGGAGAAGGCGGAGGTGGTGTCCGGCGACCGGATCTCCAAGATCCTCCTCTTCCTGAAGCAGCACTACCAGTACGTGGTGGTCGACACCTCCAACTCCTTCTCGCCGGCGACGCTGGCCACGTTCGAGCAGGCCGACAAGATCTTTCTGGTCACGCAGGCGGACCTGCAGTCGCTGCGCAACATCAAGCGGTGCGCGCCGCTGCTGGAGCGCACCATCGGCGGCGGCGACCGGGTGAAGCTGGTGCTGAACCGCTACCGCACCAGCGACGCCATCAAGCCCGAGGACATCGAGAAGACGCTGGGGATGAAGGTGCAGTGGACGATCTCCAACGACTACGAGGCCGTGGTGAGGTCGGTGAACTCCGGCACGCCGATCGTGCTCAACGGCGACT
>JAUJMI010000510.1 GCA_030446945.1 Longimicrobium sp.
CAGGCGAGTGGAAGGATGCGCACGATCTTCATCGTTCGGCTCCGGTGTGGAATGGGGTGTGAGCGGGAAGGTCGCGGAAAGGTGCGCCCATATAGGTGCAAGGTCAAGACGCGTCGTAAAACCTATCCCATGAGACGCAGATGCAGACGGTGATCCGCCCGGTGTTCCTCCTTCACGACGACGCCGGTCTCAAGTCGAGGCTGTGCGGCGTTTTAGGCGACGCCGAAGAGCTGGTGCGGGTGCCGGATTGGGACGTGCTGCGCGCCTCGCTGCGCCGCGCGCCGGCCACCGCGATCAGCGTGGTGGACCCGCGGCACGAGCCCGCCGGAGAGCTGCGCGTGCTGTTGCAGGAGTTCCCCTCCGCCACAGTGCTCGCGGTGGTGAGCCCCGCCCTCGGCCAGGGCGAGACGTTGCGCGAGCTGTTCGCGTGGGGGGTGGCGGACGTGATCGTGCGCGGGCGCGAGGACACCTCCTCCGCCCTGGCCCGCCGCGTGGATGGGGTGCGGGCGCGCACCGTCCACCGCCTGCTGGAGCGCGCCCTTCCCCGCACCGTGCCCAGCCGCTCGCGCGCGCTGCTGGCGGCGGCGGCGGAGACGGTGGCGGCGGGGGGACTGGCGGCGGAGCTGGCCGCGGCGCTGGGGGTCAACGAGCGCACCGTCCTCCGCTGGTGCGAGCGCGCCGACCTCCCGCCGCCGCGCCGCCTTCTCGCCTGGCTGCGCCTGCTGCTGGCCGCGGAGATGCTGGATGACCCGGGGCGCACCGTGGGCTCCATCGCCGAGGCGAGCGGGTACGCCAGCGCGGTGAGCCTCAAAGCGGCGTTCCGGCAGTTCGTGGGGATGACTCCCCGCGACGCGCGCGACCGGGGCGCGTTCGACACCCTCGCCGCCGGCTTCGCGGGCGAGCTCTTCCGGCTGCGCGAGGCGGCGCGGGAGCAGGGAAGGCCGGAAAAGACGTGGCTGAACTGAGGGGGAACGGGAACGGGGATGCACTGCCGGCGCGGCGTGGTTGGTGCGCGCCGGGGGATGGAGGGCCGCACGGGGGGGGGCGGCCCTCTGCGCGTTCAGGCGCGGGGGAACGAGGGGTCGGCGCGGAGGGCCCGGAGCTGGGCGAGGTGGCGGCGCTCGTGGGCCAGAACGAGCGCGAAGGCGTCGCCCAGGCTCACGCGCACCAGGCGGTGGGCGGGGGATACGACCCGCGCCCGGGCGAGGCTAATGCCGCCCGCGTGGTGCAGGCGCTCCTCCAGGCTGTCGTGCGTGGCGAGGTAGCCGTCCACTTCGGCGCGCCAGTCGTGCGCTTCGTCGTCCGCCGGGCGGAAGATGGCGGGGGACTTGAAGCGCGGCTTCACGGGGGGCTCCAGCAGCTTCACCATGAAGCCGCCCAGCAGCCCCGGTTTGTATCCGCCGAAGCCGGTGTGGCCCCGCGCGCGCGCTTCGGAGATCGATCGGTCGATGGCTCCGAGGTAGAGGGTGTTCACGGTGCGCACGTGGCAGGCGATTTCGCCCACGGACCAGCCGCCCCCCGGGCGCCAGGCGAGCTGCGCGTCCGTGAGGCCGTCCAGGAGCTGCGCGGCCTCGCGGCACAACGCAACCAGCTCCCGGCCGAAGCGGGCCAGATCGGACGAAGGATAGGCAACGGTCGCGGTCTGCATGGGTCCTCTCCCGATGAGGTGAGCGGTGGGCCGTGGAGGGATGGATGCCATGATAGTTGCGTGGCGGTGCCGTTACAATGATGACGCGCCGCTGCGTGGGGTGCGCATGGCGACACAGTTATTCGACTCGCCGGGGCTCCACCCGTTGGACGCCATCAGGTCATGGCACGCCCGTTGCTCCCCTGCACAGGTTCCGCGGCCAGTCGCCGCACACCCGCGTTCGAGCGAACCCAGACCATTCGATGGCCTTGCACCTTTTCTCCACCCCCGTGCAGTGCACCAACTGCAACACGGTGGTGGATGACCCCACGCTGGAGCGCTGCCCCAATTGCGGCAACCTCCTCAAGGAGCGCCGCGCGCCCCGCCGCCTCGCCGGGCTGGAGGAGCGCTACGGGAGCATCCGGATCCTGCTGGGGGTGCTCCGCTTTCTCGCGGTGATCATCCTGGTGGTCGGCGGCGTCGCCTTCTTCGGCGCGCTGGGCGGGAACCGGGCCGACGGGATGGAGGGGGTCGGCATCCTCCTTTCCAGCGTGCTGGGCGCGGTGGCGATGTTCTCCATCGCAGCGTTCTTCGAGCTCACCATGGACGTGGAAGAGAACACCCGGGCCTCCTTCAGGCTCCAGCAGCAGATCCTTGAAGAGCTCCACGAGGCGCGGCGCGGCACCGGGCCCGCGGCCGCACCCGCGGGCCCGGAAACCGAGACGGCGGTACGATGATCCCCGCAGCCGTACGAGCTTAGCCAACCTGTCGGAGCCCCCGTCGTGATCGAC
>JAUJMI010000511.1 GCA_030446945.1 Longimicrobium sp.
CGCCGCGGGAGGGCGGGTATCTGGAGGGAGCGGTGTGGTCGGGTGAGAACGCGGCACGCGCCATCCTGGCGAGGCTCCGGTCGCGGGAGTAGAAGACGGGCAGGGAAAGCTAGGTGCATCCTGAACGGCTGGTCTCACGCAGAGGCGCAGAGACGCAGGAGAGAAAAAGAAAGAGAACAGATGGTCTCACACAGAGCCACAGAGGGAACTGAAAGAACAACGGACAGGGTTGTCTGTGCCGCGCCATTCCCTCTGCGCCTCTGCGTGAGGCCGAGGGGGAGGGCCCGGCGGCAGGGTTGTTGCGAAACCGGCGGCCGGGAACTTCGAGGAGAGATTCAGTCACTGGTGTGGCTCGCGGTCTTCAAAACCGTGGCGCGGAACCGAGTTTCGCGGGTAGGTTCGATTCCTGCATCTCTCCGCCCCTCTTTTTCCCGGCATACCCGGCGTTTTCCACGCCTCTCCACCCCCTGACGAGCGAAATCGCATCCGCCATGGAGAGCCCCCTGGCGGCCCTCCCGCCGGTCCACGAAGTCCTGCGCGACCCGGCCTTCCGGGAGGCGAGCGCCGGGTTGGCGGAGGTGTACCGTACCGCCCTCGTCCGCCGCGTCATCCAGCAGCACCGGGACAGGATGCGCGCGGGCGCCGCGGGCCCGGAGCCGGCAGCGCCCGCCGTGATCGCCGCGTGCATCGCCGAAGCGGAGGCGCTGGCGCGGCCCTTTCCGCGACGCGTGATCAACGGCACCGGGGTGCTGATCCACACCAATCTGGGGCGGGCTCCGTTGGGGGATCTTCTCCAGCGGCTCGACTTGCAGGCACTGTCCGGGTACACCGACCTGGAGTGGGACGCCGCCACGCAGCAGCGCGGGAGCCGCGACGCCGCGCTCCAGCGGCAGCTGCGGCTGCTGACCGGCGCCGAGGATGCACTCGTGGTGAACAACTGCGCCAGCGCCCTCCTCCTGGCGCTGAACACCCTCGCCACGGGACGCGAGGTGCTGGTCAGCCGCGGCGAGCTGGTGGAGATCGGCGGCAGCTTTCGCGTGCCGGAGATCATGCAGGCCAGCGGTTGCCGCCTGCGCGAGGTGGGCACCACCAACCGCACCCGCATCGCGGACTTCGAGGAGAACGCCACGCCCGCCGCGGCGGTGCTCCTCAAGGTGCACCAGTCGAACTTCGTGCAGCGCGGATTCGTGG
The DNA here is from genome assembly GCA_030446945.1 of Longimicrobium sp. Classification (GTDB taxonomy): domain Bacteria; phylum Gemmatimonadota; class Gemmatimonadetes; order Longimicrobiales; family Longimicrobiaceae; genus Longimicrobium. The sequence goes on from JAUJMI010000511.1 coordinate 1,192, forward strand.
AGCAGGTGGGGGTAGGCCAGATGGTGGAGCTCGGGGCACGGCTGGGAGTTCCGGTGCTGGAGGACAACGGGTCGGGGCTCATTCGGGGGGCCGGGAACACGCTCCTCGACGATGAGCCGCGGGTGGAGGACAGCCTCCGCGCGGGCGTGGACGTGGTCTGCTTCAGCGCGGACAAGCTCTTCGGCGGGGTCCAGGGAGGGATCATCGTGGGACGCGCGGGGCCGCTGGCCGCCATGCGCGGGAACCCTCTGTATCGCGCGCTCCGGCTGGACAAGGTGCGCATGGCGCTGCTGGACGTGGCCCTCAAGCGCCACCTCTCCGGCGGGGCGGACGACCTTCCGCTGTGGCACCTCTTCCACACCTCCACAGAGGAGATGGAGGAGCGCAGCGAGGGCCTGCGCCTCCCCGGGCCGGAAACGCGGTGGGCCGTCTGCGAGCGAGTCCCCCTGCGCGCCACCCTGGGTGGGGGCTCCAACCCGGAAGCCTCCTTTCCGAGCCTGGGGCTGGAGCTGCGGCACCGCGACCTCTCGGCGGAAGCGCTTCGCCGCCGCTTCGCCGCGCGCGCGATTCCCATCGTCGGATATGTGCAGCGGGACCGCTTCTGCCTGGACCTGCGCACATTTTTCCCTCACGACCTGGCGGAGCTCCAGGCGGCGCTCGACGGATTATGCGGCTGATCGGGACGGCGGGGCACATCGACCACGGCAAGTCCACGCTGGTGGAGGCGCTCACGGGGGTCCACCCCTCCCGCCTCCCGGAAGAGCACGCCCGGGGGATGACCATCGACCTCGGCTTCGCGTACCTGGAGCACCCGCATGGGTTCAAGCTGGGGATCGTGGACGTGCCCGGGCACGAGAGGCTGGTGAAGAACATGGTGGCCGGCGCCACCGGCTTCGAGCTCGCGCTCTGGGTGGTGGATGCGCGCGAAAGCGTGATGCCGCAGTCGCTTGAGCACCTCCAGATCCTGGACCTGCTGGGCGTGCGCTCCGTGATCCCGGTGGTCACAAAAGCGGAGCTGGCTGACGAGGATCGGCTGGGCGCCACCCTGCGGGAGGTGGCGGGGCTCCTGGGGCGCGCGCGCATCCCCGCACGGGCCGTCCACGTGGTGGATTCGGTGAGCGGGCGCGGGATCGCGGAGCTCAAGGAGGTCATCTTCGCCGCCTGCGGCGAGCCGCGCGACGAGGGTGGTCCCCCGCTCCCGTACCTCCCGGTGGACCGCG
>JAUJMI010000128.1 GCA_030446945.1 Longimicrobium sp.
GGCCATGTGGTCGGGCTCCAGGGCGTGCAGGAAGCCCAGGCTTATGGCGGTCAGCAGCGGCAGCAGTTCCATCGTGCGAGCGGGTGCGGTATCCGGGAAGTGCGGGAAGCTACGCCCCCGGCCGGACCCGCGCCAGCGCCCTACCGGACCTCGAAGCCCATGGTGTAGCGGAAGCGCACGTCGAACGGAACGCCGTCCAGCGTCGCCGGCCCGAAGCGCAGCTGGCGCCCGATCTCTTCCGCGGCACGGTCCACGTACTCGTCTCCCGAGGAGCGGATGACGCTCGCAAAGGAGACGCTCCCCTCCCGGTTGGCGACCAGGAGGACCGTCGCCCGGCGCAGGTCCGGCTCGGACAGCTTGCCGCGCTCCGGGTGATTCGCGGCGAACCGCTCCCTCATCTGCTCCTGCTCGCGGTCGTTCAGCAGCACCGGCGCGCAGTGCTGGCGCCCGGGAAGCATCGCGGGGTACTCGCCGTCCACCCGGATCAGTGCCTGGTAGCCGCGCCCGCTGGGGAGCGACTCCATATACTTGTTCACGGCCCCGGTGACCTGCGCCACCCCCGCCTCGGGGTAGTTGGAGTGCATGAAGAGGAGGGCTCCCTTCCGCGTGCTGTCCACGTCCACCAGGAGGAGCCCCTGCGGCTCGGTGACGCCGTTGCGCCTCCCGATCTCCACGAGCTGCGCGCGGAGCTGCCGGCTCTCGGCGAGCTGCCCCGGCGTGGGGCCGCGCACCGAGTCCGGCACGGTCTCGCACCGCTGCCCGGGTACGCGGGAGGCGATGGGCGCCTGCGCGTGCGCGGCGGCGGCGGTGAGCGCGAGGAGGGCGGCACCCATGATGCCGGGGCGGGGGAGACGGAAGGTCATGAAGGCACGGGGGCGGTGGTGGCCTGCGGAAGAATGGCAGGAAAGATAGCCAGGGCGCCGGGTTTTGCCAACGGATGGTGCGCCGCCGCGGGTTGCCCGAGCGGGCTCGGCCGGGGTAACATCCAGCGGCACCGCTCCCTCGAACCACAGGTTCCGTATGATCTTGATGCGAATCCGCCTCCTCGCCGCGCTCGCCGCCGCGGTGCCCGCCACCACCGCTCAGGCGCAGGGCTCCGCACCCCCGTTGCAGGCGGTCGTCGCGACAACGGAAGGGTGGGACGCGACGACGGCGCGCGTGCGGCTCTTCGCGCGCCGCACGCCGGCCTCGCCCTGGGTGCAGGTGGGGGCGGCGATGAGCGCGTCGGTGGGGCGCGGCGGCCTTGGGTGGGGGACGGGGCTGCACCCGGCTGCGGACCAGGGCGCCGGCCCCCTGAAGCGCGAGGGCGACGGGCGCGCGCCGGCGGGGATCTTTCGCCTGAGCTCCGCCTTCGGGTACGCGCCCGTGGACTCGGCGCGCTGGGTACGCCTTCCCTACCACGCGAGCGACCCGAGCATCGAGTGCGTGGACGACACGGCGTCGCGCTTCTACAACCAGCGCGTGGACCGCGACACCGTCGCGCCGGACTGGACGAGCCACGAGGAGATGCGCCGCACGGACCGCCTCTACCGCTGGGGCGTGTGGGTGGATCACAACACGGGTCCGGCGGTGGCGGGCCGCGGGTCGTGCATCTTCATCCACATCCGCTCGCGCGCCGGCGCCTCCACCGTCGGCTGCACCGCCCTCGCCGAAGGGGACCTCCGCCGCGTCCTGCGCTGGCTGGACCCCCGCCGCCGGCCGGTGCTGGTGCAGCTCCCGGACGCGGAGTACCGCCGGCTGCGGAGGGGGTGGAGGTTGCCGTGAGGGTGCCGGGCGGGTGACACCGCTGCGACAACCGCGGGGAACCCGCCTTAGCAGGTTTGGGGTGGGGATCGGTGTGGATCGGCGGAATTTGGCCCCGCGCCTGAACACCGGGAAGGCGGCTGAAGCCAGCTCGAGAAACGCGGCATTGGACCCGCAGTCCGCGCAGGTGGACTGCGTGTGGTTCCAGCGGCGAATCCATTCGCTCCTGGAAGGCGGGCGCGACGAATCGCGCCCGCCCCTTAACGTTCCCCTTGCGCTCACGGCCGTAAAAGCGCACCGTATACGCTCTTCCCCCCAGGCACCTCGCCCGGACTCTCCGACGGACCCCATCCCCACCGCATCATGCACTCCATTTCCAGGCCCCTCCCGGGGCGCCTGCGCCGCGCCGCCGTCGCGGCCTCCGCGCTGTTCGCGACCGCCTGCATGGGCAACCCGGCGCGGTCGTCGTCCCCGGCCACCCCGGAGCCCTTCTCATCCCCGCGCGGGGCAAGGCCTACGGTGTTCGTGGCGCCGGGGGCGTCGCTGGCGATTCCGGTGCGCGGCATCCGTCCCGAGCAGCTGCGCGACAGCTACGCCGATGCGCGCTCCGGCGGGCGCGTGCACCACGCCATCGACATCATGGCCCCCGCCGGCACCCCCGTGCTCGCCGCCGGCGACGGCACCATCCTCAAGCTGCGCACCGGCGGGCTGGGCGGGATCACCGTTTACCAGCTGGGCAGCGACGGCCAGACGCTCTTCTACTACGCGCACCTCGAGCGCTACGCCGCGGGGCTGCGGGAGGGGCTCCCCATCTGGAAGGGCCAGGTGATCGCATACGTGGGCGACACCGGGAACGCGGGGCGGGGGAACTACCACCTGCACTTCAGCGTGTCGCGCCTGGAGGACCCGCGCCGCTGGTGGCAGGGGGAGAACGTGAACCCGTATCCCATGCTCGCCGGCGTCGCCGCGCGCTCGAGCGAAGGGCGCTGAGCCGCTGGCCCACCAGGCAGCACGCGGAGGCGCGGAGGCCATCCTCCGCGCCTCCGCGCCGTTCGGGAACCACGCGGGCGGGATTCGTGCAGCCTCCGGTTCTCGTGCCGTACCACGCCTGCCCGGAGCGCTCCGCATGAAGCACACTGCCCTCCTCGTTGCCCTCGCCCTGCTGTCGTGGTTCCCGGGGTGCTCGCCGGCGCCGCCCGCCGCGTCGCCCGTCGCCACGGGCCAGGAGGTGGGGGACATCGTCACGATGCTGGAGGTTTCGACCCAGGGGTGGAACCGGGGGGAGCTGGACACCTTCCTCGTCCCGTACGCGGAGGATGCGACCTTTGTGGGGAGACGCGGATTGCTGCGCGGGAAACCGGCGATCCGCGCGCAGTACCAGTCGAGCTACTTCGGCGCGGGTCGGGTGAGGGGGACGCTGCGCTTCGAAGGGATCGAGGTGAGGATGCTGGGCCCCCGGCACGCGCTGGCGGTGGGGCGCTACGTCGTCACCGAGCGCGGCGCCGGGCAGGAGGACGCCACCGGGTTCTTCTCCCTCGCACTGGAGCGGCGGGCGGAGGGGTGGCGGATCATCCACGACCATTCGTCGTGAACCAGCAGCCGGAGATCGCCTACCATGCGGATCACGCTGGAACTGCCGCCCCAGCTGGGCCAGGCGCTGCAGGAGGACGCGGACAGGGCCGGCCTCTCGCTGGAGGAGCACGCGAAGATCCTCCTCTACCTTGCGACCGCCATGCTCAACGACGAGGAGGAGACGCCCTTTCAGCACGCCGTCCAGAGCTTCGTCGAGCACTCGGTCGATGCGGGCCAGGTCGCGTCCGTGTTCGAGAAGCTGGTGGCGCGATACGCCCGTCCCAACCAGGACGGCGCTCCCGTGAACGCCGCCGAGCTGTCGGCCCGGCTGCGTTCCGGGGAGAGGATCTGAAACACGCCATCGTTCTCTGAATGGGGGGGTCGGGGTTAGGTTGTCCGCGCCGGCGCCGGGCCGGTACTTCCCAACGGAGACGACACACCCCATGTCCGTGAAGCAGACCATCACACTTCCCCCTCCGCGGCCCACCCCCATCGAGCGGCTCCTCTCGCCGTTCCAGGACTTCTTCCGAACGGCGTCGGCCGGCGGGATCGTGCTGATCGTGAGCACCATCGTGGCGCTGGCGTGGGCCAACTCGCCGTGGGGGGCATCGTACGAACACCTCTGGGAGACGCCGCTCACGGTGGGCGTGCCGGGGTTCGGGCTCACCTACTCGCTGCACCACTGGATCAACGACGGCCTGATGGCCGTGTTCTTCTTCCTGGTGGGGCTGGAGATCAAGCGAGAGGTGCTGGCGGGCGAGCTGGCGTCGGTGCAGCGCGCCGCCCTCCCCGCCGCCGCGGCGCTGGGCGGAATGGTGGTGCCGGCGCTCCTTTACGCCGCGTTCAACGCGCGCGGCCAGGGGGCGCCCGGGTGGGGAATCCCGATGGCGACGGACATCGCCTTCGCGCTGGGCGTGCTGGCGCTGCTGGGGCCGCGCACCCCCATCGCGCTCAAGGTGTTCCTGACGGCGCTTGCCATCGTGGACGACCTGGGCGCCGTGCTGGTGATCGCCCTCTTCTACACGGAGCAGATCGTGTGGGGCACGCTGGGGCTCGGCGCGCTTCTGCTGGGCGTGCTCGCGCTGCTGAACCGGCTGGGTGCGCGCCGTCCCATCGTCTTCACGCTGGTGGGGGTGCTGGTCTGGCTGGCCTTCCTCAAGTCCGGGGTGCACGCGACGGTCGCGGGGGTGCTGGTGGCGATGACCATCCCCGTGCGCACCCGCATCGACACGCGCGAGTTCCTGGACCGCGGCCGGAAGCTGCTGAACGCCTTCGACGCGACGGGCGAGGAGGGCCCGCGCATCGTCACCAGCCACCGGCAGCAGGCCATCATCCAGGACCTGGAAACCACCTGCAACCACGCGCAGTCGCCGCTGCAGCGGATGGAGGACGCGCTGCACGACTGGGTCGCCTTCGTCATCATCCCCATTTTCGCCCTGGCCAACGCGGGGATCCACCTGGAGGGCGACGTCGGCGCCGCCTTCGCGCACCCGGTGACGCTGGGCGTGATCGTCGGCCTGGTGCTGGGGAAGCCGATCGGCATCACCCTCTTCGCCTGGCTTTCGGTGCGCGTGGGCCTCGCGGAGCTTCCGGGCGGCGTCTCCTGGCGCTCGATCCACGCGGTGAGCTGGCTGGGCGGGATCGGCTTCACGATGTCGCTCTTCATCTCCGCCCTCGCCTTCCCCGCCGGCGCGCTGGTGGCCGAGGCCAAGATCGGCATCTTCACGGCATCCCTGCTGGCCGGCGGGGTCGGCTGGGTGATGCTGCGCCGCGCCGCGCACCCGGAAACAGCAGTGCCTGATGCCTAGTTCCTAGTACTGCGGGCGCACAACCGGGCACTTGGCGATGGGCACCAGGGACTACAGAACGAGAAGCCCGCCAGCCTCTCGGCTGACGGGCTTCACCGCCCATTTTTCCGTGCATCCCGAGCCCGTGGTCCGGGTTCTCAGCCGTGCCCACCCGGAGGAACGCGATTATGCGAAAGGTGGGGGTAGCGTCGGCGTTCTCGATTCCCGCCCGGTGCTCGTCCTGTGATACCGCCCTTCCCTCACCGTGTTGCGGCGAAAGGGTTAAGGAAAGGTGAAGCTTCGTACGACTTCGAAAGATGGTTACGGGACGATTCCCCCCCGGGTTTCGCTCCGCGCATCCAGTCCCGGTCTTTTGGACGTGGAAACCCCTCGGATGGTTGCGCTCCCCCCTCGCGGCCCCTCATGAACGCTTCGCAAAAGGCCGCGGCGATTCGCGATCTGCGCCGCATCCCCGGCGTGGGCCCCGCCATCGCGGACGACCTGTGGCGCCTGGGCATCCGCCGGGTGGAGGAGCTGCGCGGCCGCGATCCGCAGGCGCTCTACGACGACCTCTGCCGGGAGCAGGGGATGCACGTAGACCGGTGCATGCTGTACGTCCTGCGCTGCGCCGTCTACTTCGCCAGCGAGGAGCGCCACCATCCGGAGCTCCTTCGCTGGTGGAGCTGGAAGGATGGCGGCGTGGCGATGGCGCGAAGGGCAGGATGCTGATCGACCGCTTCCTTCCCGCCGGCGAGGTGAGCCCACGACACGAGGTGGAGATGCGCGCGCCGGCCGAGCGCGTGTGGGCGGCCGTGCGCTCGCTGGACCTGGCGGGATCGCCGGTGGTGCGGGCGCTCTTTGCGTTGCGCTCGCTTCCGGGGATCGTTTCGGCGCGGCCCCGCCGCCGGCCCGGTTCGCCTCGCGACCGAAACGCGCGTGCGCCTCACCGGCTTGTCCAGCCGCCGCCGCTTCCGCGCGTACTGGACCGCGGCCGGCCCCTTCAGCGGCCTCATCCGCCGAGAGGTGCTCCGCACCATCCGCAGCGCGGCGGAGACGGCACCGGCGCCGGGCAGCGGGGGCTGAAGCCCGCGGCTGGAACCACGGGAAGGCGGCTGAAGCCGGCTCGAGTAACGCGGCGTTGGAACCGGCGTCCGCGGAGGGGGACTTTGTGTGTTTCCAGCGGCGAATTCATTCGCTCCTGGGTGGCGGATCCCTGTCACTGGAACCGGAAGCGATGGAGATGAAGCGGGTGTGCGTGTTCTGCGGGTCGAGCCCGGGGACGCGGCCGGTGTACGCGGAGGCGGCGCGGGCCACGGGGCGGCTGCTGGCGGAGCGGGGGATCGGGTTGGTGTACGGCGGGGGGAACGTGGGGCTGATGGGCGCGGTCGCCGACGCCGCGCTCGCCGCCGGCGGCGAGGTGACCGGCGTCATCCCCCGCGCGCTGATGGAGCGCGAGGTGGGGCACCGCGGGCTCACCACCCTCCACGTCACCGGCACCATGCACGAGCGCAAGGCGCTGATGGTGGACCTCTCCGACGGGTTCATGGCGCTCCCCGGCGGCTACGGCACCCTCGACGAGCTGTGCGAGGCGCTGACCTGGTCGCAGCTCGGGATCCACGCCCGCCCCTGCGGCGTCCTAAACGTCGACGGCTACTTCGACGCGCTCCTCGCCCTCTTCGACCACGCGACCCGCGAGGGCTTCGTGCGCGAGGCGCACCGCGCACTGGTGCTGGAGGCTCGCGAGCCCGCCGCGCTCCTGGAGGCCATGGCCGGCTTCCAGCCTCCGGCGACGGAGAAGTGGATCCGCGCCGGCGACCGCTGAACGTACGTTTCCGCGGCGATTTCCGGGAAACTGCACACTTATGCGCTGAATGGGTTATATTGCGCCAGCACAGGTGCGCAGGGTGAGCCCTGCCCTCACACTTTTTCCCGGAGGTTTGCCGATGTCCGACGTTGTGGATCTGGCCGCAGAGATGGCCGCTGCCAGAAAGCGGCGCACCGAACAGACGGCCCGCGCCATCCGCGACTCGCGGGTGCTGGCCGTGCGCAGCGCGGCTCGCCCCGGCTCCACGCCGGTGGAGATCGAAGAGCTGGCGCGCAGCTTCTACCCCCGCCTCTCCCCCGAGCTTCTCGCCGAGGTGACCAACCTCGTGTGCACCCTGCAGCGCGGCGGCTCCACCCGCCCGGTGCGCTCCGACGAGGAAGAAGAGCTCCCGTCGCTGTAGAAGCTCGTGCTGCATACGAGATCAGGAGCGGGGCACGCCCACCAGGCGTGCCCCGCTCCGCTTTTCGCCCCCGTGCTTCTTAGTTGCCGGCCTCCGCCGAGCCGCCCGCCGACGCGAGGATGCGCTGCGCCATCTCCAGGTGCATCGCCACGGCCGGGCGGACGCGCGTGGTCAGGAAGGCCTTCACTTCCGGATCGCGGGTCGAGGGGATCAGCGACTGGTCGAGCGAGGTGAGGGTCCAGCGGTGCGCATTCACCTGGTGCATCATGTAGGCGCGGTCGAAGTCCATCCCGCTGCGCTGGCGCAGGTTGACGACCGTCGCGCGGGTGGCCTCCATGGCCGCCCACGCGGGAGCGTTCGGCTGCGGGGCCATGTTCCTGGCCTGCAGCATCTGCATCAACTCCTGGTCGACCGCGGTGTGCTCGGTGATCATCTGCTGCGCGAACTGGCGGATCTGCACGTTCTGGGAGCGCTGGAGCGCCACCTGGCTCGTCTGGATCTCGTCCATGTTGGACGCGTGCGCCACCGCCGCGACGTTGGCGTCCGTCATCACCGGGGCGTGCGCCAAAGCCCCGTTCGTCCCGCCCGACGCCCCCCTCCCCCCCGACGTCCCGCAAGCCGCCGTCATCATCACCAGCCCACACGCCGCCAAACCGCGGAACCGCACCTTCGAGTTGCCCATCTTTCCTCCCACGCTCAGGAGATCCGGGGGGCCGCCGCATCCGAGCGACCGTCATCGGGGCGCGGCTCCCAGGCAAGAGGTGTGCACATTGGACAGGGTTGCCGTGATACGCAGACCCCTTCCCCCGCTCGTTCCTCGCTGCCCCTCCCCCAAAACCAACCTGTGGGAGGGGCGCACGCACGCATTGCAATGCAGCGCAGCGATTCCGTAGGGACGTGATTCATCACGCCGGTGTCGCGCTCTCCGCGTCTCCCCGCTCCGCGTGAGATTGCAGTTTTGGCCGCGCTGGCGCCTAGTCCTTGGCCAGCGCGGCGCGGATGGCGTCGGGGAGCTCGGGGTGGTGGAAGCGGTGCCCGGCTTCCAGGAGGCGGCGCGGCTCCGCGCGCTGGCTGGCGAGGAGGGTGCCTTCCACCATCTCCCCGCCGTACACCAGCTTGAGCGCGAGGGTGGGCACGGGGATGATGGCGGGGCGGTGCAGCGCACGCGCCAGTGCGCGCGTGAACTCGGCGTTGGTGGCGGCGCCGGCCACGGCGTTCACCGGGCCGCGCAGCGCATCGTCCGTGATGGCACGCACCACCACCTCCACTGCATCCTCCAGCGAGATCCAGCTCATCCACTGCCGCCCGCTGCCGATGCGCCCGCCGGCACCCAGGCGAAACGGGAGGAGCATCTTGGCGAGCGCCCCTCCTCGCGCGCTGAGGACCACCCCGAAGCGCAGGTTCACCACGCGGATGTCGGCGCGGGTGGCCGGGCCGGAGGCCTCCTCCCACTCGCGCACCACGCCGGCCAGGAAGTCGCTCCCCGCCGAGCTCCCTTCGTGCAGCGCCTCGTCGCCGCGGCGGTTGCCGTAGAAGCCCACGGCCGACGCGCACACCAGCACGCGCGGCGGGTGGG
>JAUJMI010000129.1 GCA_030446945.1 Longimicrobium sp.
CGCGGAGGGGGTGGCGGGGCGCGTGAGCATCGTGACCGACGGCGAGATCGCGCTCGAAGGTGCGCTTGGCGGCGGTCCCGGCGTGCTGATCATCGCCGGCACCGGCTCCGTGGCCTTCGGGCGGGCGGAGGACGGGCGCGTGGAGCGGTGCGGCGGGTGGGGGATGTTCGTGGGCGACGAGGGGAGCGGGTACTCGATCGGCCGCTCGGGCATCATCGCCGCCCTGCGCGCCGCGGACGGGCGCGGGCCGGCGACCACGCTGCTCGCCGACCTGATGGCGGTGATGGGGGTGGACACCGCCAGCGGGATTCCGCCGTGGGTGGGGCGCGCGGCCAAGGGCGAGATCGCCGCGCTCTCCCGCCACGTCACCGCCGCCGCGGATGCGGGCGACACGGTGGCGCTGGACGTCCTGCGCCGCGAGGCGGGGGAGCTGGCGCTGCACCCGCGCGCCCTGGCCGGCGTGCTGGCCCCCTGGACCGCGCCCGTGTCGGTCGTCTTCCACGGGGGCGTCCTCTCCTCGCCCCTGTACGCGCGCCTGGTGACGGAGGCGCTCGCGGGGGGCGCGCACGAGTTCCGCGGGCGCCCGCCGGTCGCGGACGCGGTGGCGGGGGCGCTGGCGATGGCGCTGGGCGGGTAGCCCCCACCCGTCTCGTTAGACTCGCCTGCCCCCTCTCCCGATAACAGGAGAGGGCTCCGCCCTCACGTGATCGAGAGAGGGGGCCGCAGGGTTCTTCGGCAGAGTCGATGCAGGGAAAGGGTGGGCGCGATGAATCGCGCCTTCCACCGATGCCAACACCCCCTCCCCCAGGCAGTTTTGGGGGAGGGGGATGCGTCGCGGAGCGACGCTGGGGGAGAGGGCCTGCGATGCCCGCTCCCCGTCCCTACCACCCCATCACACCCCATGCGCAACTCCATCCGCCTCGCCGCCGCGCTCGCCGCGACGCTCGCCGCCTGCGCGAACCCGCCGCGGACGGGGCCGGCACCGGCCGCGCCGTACGACCTGCTGATCCGCGGGGGGCGCATCGTCGACGGCACCGGGAGCCCGTGGTACCGCGGCGACGTGGCGGTGCGCGGGGACCGGATCGCGGCCGTGGGGCTCCTGCCGGGAGCACGGGCGCGCGACACCATCGACGCCTCGGGGCTGATCGTGGCGCCGGGCTTCATCGATATGCTGGGGCACTCGGAGTACCCCCTGCTGCGCGACCCACGCGCCATCTCCAAGATCACGCAGGGGATCACAACCGAGATCACCGGCGAGGTGACGAGCGTGGTGCCCGTCAACGAGAACACGCTGCGCGAACTGGGCGCCGAAACCCGTTCACGCGTCACCTGGAACGACCTCGACGGCTACTTCGCGGCGCTGGAGCGCGCCCGCCCCGCCATCAACCTGGGGACCTTTGTGACCGTGGGCTCGGTGCGGCGCTACGTGATGGGCGACGCCAACCGCCCCGCCACCCCCGCCGAGCTGGAGCAGATGCGCGGGTTGGTGGACGGCGCGATGCGGCAGGGGGCGATGGGGCTCTCCGCCGGCCTCATCTACGCCCCCGCGTCATACGCCAGCACGGAGGAGGTGACGGAGCTTGCGAGGGTGGCGGCGCGCCACGGCGGCGGCTACGCCACGCACATGCGGTCGGAGGGCGACCGGCTGGTGGAGGCCATCGAGGAGGCGATCCGCATCGGCGAAGGGGCGGGGACGTGGGTGCAGATCCACCACCTAAAGGCGTCCGGCCGCGCCAACTGGGGGAAGATGAGGCCCGCCGTAGCCGCCATCGAAGCTGCCCGCGGCCGCGGCGTGGACGTGACCGCGGACCAGTACCCGTACATCGCCTCGGGTACCGGGTTGGACGCCACCATCCCCAACTGGGCGCACGCAGGCGGCAACGACTCGCTCCTGGCGCGCCTCCGCGACCCCGCCACCCGCGCACGCATCCGCTCGGAGCTGACGGGCTCCGGCGGCACCGACTGGCAGATCGGCACCTCGGCGGGCGGGCCGGGCGGGGTGATGATCGCGGGCGTGACCGTGGACTCTCTGCGCCGCTACCAGGGGATGCGGCTCAACGAGCTGGCGGCGGCGCGCGGGCAGGAGGTGCCCGACGCCGTCTTCGACCTCCTCCTGGCCGACCGCGCAGGTACGTCGGCCATCTACTTCTCGATGTCCGAGGAGGACCTGGAGTACGGCCTGCGCCAGCCGTGGGTGAGCATCGGCATCGACGCCGGCGCCCGCGCCGCCGACTCCACCGTCACCAGCCGCCCCCATCCGCGCGCGTACGGCTCATTTCCGCGCATCCTCTGCCGCTACGTGCGCGAGCGGAACGTGATCACCCTGGAGGACGCCGTGCGCAAGTTCACCGCGCTCCCCGCGTCGCGCGTGGGGCTGGCGGACCGCGGGGTGGTGAAGGCGGGGATGTACGCCGACCTCACCCTTTTCGACCCTGCCACCGTCTGCGACCGCGCCACCTTTGAGAACCCGGTGCAGACCTCGGTGGGCATCCGCCACGTCCTCGTCAACGGCACCCCCGTGGTGCGCAACGGCACCCCCACCGGCGCCCGCGGCGGCCGCGGCCTGCGGCGGGGCGCGGGCGACTGAGGTAGCTGCGACGAAAGATCCGTCGTACGGGCGCGATTCATCGCGCCCGCCCTTTTCCTTCCTAGACCGGCGGCCTCTCACACGCGAACTCGCAGGGGCAGCCCCACGTGGCTGCCTGTGCTCTGCTCCTGCGGCCCAGCCCGCCGCCGGGAGCGAATTGCCGAGCGGCCGGGTGGTTGCATGGGTGCGGGCCCTCACCCGCATCCACCGGTCGATGCCGCGCTCGCTCCTGATCTACAACCCCGCCGCCGGCCAGCGCTGGCGGCACCCCACGCCCACTTCCGTGCACCGCGAGCTGGAGCGCCGCGGATGGACGGCGGAGCTCCTCGTCACCCAGGGGCAGGACCACGCCACGCACCTGGTTCGCGAGCACCTGTCGCGGGAAGTGGAGGCGGTGTGGGTCTGCGGCGGCGACGGGACGCTGGCGCAGGCCGCCGCCGCGCTGGTGGGGAGCGAAGTCCCGCTCGGCATCCTCCCCACCGGCACGGTGAACGTCGTCGCGGCGGAGTGCGGCATCCCGAGCGGCCCCGGGCCCGCCCTGGACGCGCTCACCCGCCGTCCGGGGCGGCGCGCGTTCCGGACGTGGAGGGTGGGCGAGCGGGCCGTGCTGCTCGGGCTCGGAGTCGGCTTCGAGGCGCGGGTGATGGACCGTGTCTCGCTGCGCCTGAAGCGCACGCTCGGCTTCCCCGCCATCGGCGCGCGCGGAGTGCTGGAGTGGGCGCGCTACGACTTCCCCGCGCTCCGCGTCACCGGCGAAGACGGCGACGGGCGCCCCTTCGACCTCCCCGCCACGCAGGCGCTTGCCACCATCACGCGCCGCTTCGCCGGCCACCACATCGTGGCCCCCGCCGCGGACCCCGAGGACGGGTGCATCGACCTGGTCCTTTTCAGCGGCCGGTCGGGCGCGCGGATGGCGGCCTTCTGGCTGGGCATCCAACTCCCCGGCACCGCCCACCTGCGGGTCCCCGGCGTCCGCACCCTGCGCGCCCGCCGCCTCCGCGTCACCGCCGCCGACGGCTCCGCCGTGATCGCCCACCTCAACGGCGACGCCGTCGAGCACACCCCGTTCACCGCCGATCCCTGGGCCCCCATCCACATCCTCACGCCGCCACCATGAACCCGCCCCCTTTTTCGATAAGGGGGCAGCGAGGTGACGAGCGGGGGTGAGGGTGATTCCAGCGGCCGAATCAGGACGACAACCCCCGGCCGGCGTGTTAGACTGTCCGCATGACACTGACCCACGACGAGATGATGGCGCGTTTCTACGGGCGCGACCGCACGGCCAACGGGCGCTTCCTCACCGGCGTGCTGACGACGGGGATCTACTGTCTTCCCTCGTGCACGGCGCGCAAGCCGCGGCCGGAGAACGTGCGTTTCTTTGGCAGCGAGGACGAGGCGCGCACGGCTGGCCTGCGCCCCTGCCGCCGCTGCCGCCCGGACCACTTCTACCAGGAATACGATCCGGACCTCCACCTCCTCGCCAGGTTGGTGGCCGAGGTCCGGCGCGCCCCGGCCGCCTTCGCCGATGCCGCCGCGCTCGTCTCCACCTCGGGCATCGGCGCGACGAAGCTCAACGCGCTCTTTCGCCGCCACCATCACACCACGCCCGCCGCCTTTCTGGCGCGCGACCGCGTCCGCGCCGCGTGCCGCGTGCTCGCGGAAGGCGAGGGAGCGACCGGTGCGGCATACACGGCCGGTTTCGAGAGCCTTTCCGCCTTCCACGAGAACTTCCGCCGCCAGACCGCCCTCACCCCCGGCGAGTACCGCCGTCTGGGGAGCTCCGACGCGTTCACGCTCACCCTCCCGCACGACTTCCAGGCCGGCTACGCGCTGGGCGTCATCGGGCGCGACGCGGAGAGCGCGGTCGAGCGGGTGGAGGGCGGCACCGCGTACAAGGCGGTGCGCCTCGCCGGCCGCCCGGCGGTGCTGGCGATGCAGATCGCGGAGGGGCGCGTCCGCTGCCGGGTGGAGGCCGCGCACGAGCCGGACGCCGATGCGATGCGCCAGGCCCACGCCATCGCGCTGTGCCTGCTGGGGCTCACGATGGATCCCGCGCCATTCGAGCGGCGACTGGCCGAGAACGCGGCGCTCCTGCCGCTGATCGAGGGGCGCCGCGGCCTGCGCATCCCGCAGACGGGCGATGCGTTCGAGGGGATCGTGTGGGCGATCGCCGGGCAGCAGGTCAACCTCCCCTTCGCCTATGCGCTGCGCCGGGACCTGGCGCGGCTGTGCGGCGAGCCGGCCGGCCGTGGGCTGCGCGCGCACCCCACGGCCGAGGCGGTGGCGGCGCTCGGCTACGATGACCTGACCGCGCTGCGCTTCTCCCGCCGCAAGGCCGAGTACCTGGTGGACACCGCGCGCCTGGCGGTTTCGGGCGAGCTGCCGCTGGATGCATTCACCGAGGCGCCCGCGACCGAGGTGGAGCGGCGGCTGGGGGCGGTGCGCGGCTTCGGCCCCTGGTCCGTGCACTACTTCATGATGCGCGCGTGCGGCTTCGCCGACTGCGTCCCGGTGGGCGACACGGGGCTCTCCACGGGGCTGATGAACTTCTTCAGGCTGGACCACCGGCCGGGCGCGGACGAGGTGAGGGCGCTGATGGAGCCGTTTGCCCCGTTCCGCAGCCTGGCGACTTTTCACCTCTGGATGAGCCTGGGAGACCCCGCATGAGCCTCTTCGCCACCCGCATCGACACCCCCATCGGCGCCCTGGTCGCGCTTGTGGACGACGACGGAGCCCTTGCGCGCCTCCTCTTCCCGCACCAGCCCATGCCCGACGGCGTGGCGTGGGACGACGCCCGCGGCGCCCCCGCGGCCGCCCAGCTCGCCGAATACTTCCGTGGCGAGCGGCGCAGCTTCGACCTGGCGCTGGCCCCGCGCGGCACCGGCTTCCAGCGCGCCGTCTGGGACGAGCTGCAGCGCATCCCGTACGGCGCCACCGTGAGCTACCGCGCCCTGGCCGAGCGCCTGGGCCGCCCGAAGGCCTCGCGCGCCGTGGGGCGCGCCAACGCCACCAACCCGCTCCCCCTCGTCGTCCCCTGCCACCGCGTCATCGGGGCGGACGGCACGCCGACCGGGTACGCGGGGGGGATCGACGCCAAGACCAGGCTGTTGGCGCTGGAGCAGAGATCGTGGTGAGCGTGAGGCCGGCTGCTTTCAGTCGATGCGCGTCAGGAACTCCGTCCTCACCGTGCGCGTGCCGTGGCCGAAGAAGTCGACCTCGGCGCGGTCCTGGGTGACGGCCAGCACCAGGCCCTCGCCGAACGTGCCGTGCGTCACCTCGTGGCCCGCGGCGAGGCCGGCCGGCGGGGGCGCGGCGGAGGAGGCGATGGCCACCGCCGGGAAGGGGTCGTGGTCGGCGGAGTCGGTGCGGGGGTGGAGGTCGTTGTCGCAGTGGCCGCAGACGAAGTCCTCGCCCGGGGTCTCGCCGAAGTACTCCAGGATCATGCGGGTGCGGCAGCGCGCGGTGCGGCAGTAGCGCACCATCTCCTCCAGCTTCTCGCGGTCGCGGGCGCGGCGCTGCTCGTAATCCAGCAGCTCGCGGCTCAGGTCGGCGGCGGTCACGTCGTCGGCCACGCGCTCCCACACGCCACCGCGGTGCTCGCGCACCATTCCGTGGCGCTTGAGGAGTGTGAGGACGATGCGCGCCTTGCGCCGCGCCACGTTCGCCATCTCCGCCAGCTCGTCCAGCGGGCGCTTCTCCTCCTTGGGCGCCGCGTTGATGATGCGCGCCACCGCCACCGCTTCCTCCAGGTCCGGGTACTTGCCGCCTAGGAAGTATCCTTGCACGGCGCTGTCTTCCACGCGGTAGAAGATGGTGCAGCGCGCGGGCAGCCCGTCGCGCCCCGCGCGCCCCGCCTCCTGGTAGTACGATTCGATGGAGCCCGGGAAGTGGTAGTGGATCACGAAGCGGATGTCCGGCTTGTCGATCCCCAGCCCGAAGGCGTTGGTGGCGACGACGGCGCGCACCGCACCGGCCATGAAGCGGTCCTGGGCGTCGTGCCGCTCCGCGGAGGCGAGCTTGCCGTGGTAGAGCGCCAGCTCGTGCCGCTTTCCGAACTCCTCGTACAGCCGCTCCGCCTCCCTGATGGTCGCCACGTACACGATCCCCGTGCCATCCGCGGTGCGCAGGTAGCGATCCAGGGCGGCATCCTTCTCGGAGTCGTTGACGGTGGGGACCACTTCCAGGGTGAGGTTGGGGCGCACCAGGTCGGCGATGTGCTCCACCGGGGCGCGCATCCGCATCTGCCGCGCGATGTCCTCGCGCACCTCGGGCGACGCGGTGGCGGTGAGCGCCAGGACCGGCGGGCGGCCCAGCCGCTCGGCGACCGCCCCCAGCATCATGTAGTCGGGCCGGAAGTCGTGCCCCCACTGCGACACGCAGTGTGCCTCGTCCACCACGAAGAGCGACACCTCGCGGTCCAGCAGCACCTCGAAGAAGTCGCGGTCGCGGAATCGCTCGGGGGTGATGTAGAGGATCTTGCCGCCGCCCCCCTCCACCGCCTCCTCCGCCTGGCGCTGCTCGCGGGCCGTTTGCGACGAGTTGATGGTCCAGGCATCGACGCCCAGCTCGTCCAGCTTGTCCGTCTGGTCCTTCATCAGCGCGATCAGCGGGCTCACCACCACGGTCAGCCCGGGGAGGAGGAGCGCCGGCAGCTGGTACAGGAGCGACTTCCCCGCGCCGGTGGGCATCACCACCAGCGTGTCGCGCCCTTCCAGCACGCCGCGGATCACTTCTTCCTGCCCGGGGCGGAACTCGTCGAGGCCAAAATTCTTGCGGAGCGTGGCGAGCAGCTCGTCACGCGCGATGCCGTGGGTGGCGGTGGTCAAGCGGAACTCTGGGGGTGTGAGGTGCCGGGAGTGCGTTTTCCGGGGCTGCGATCTGGGCAAGCATCGGACCACGCGCGGCCGTGGAAAAGGCGGTCTCACGCGGAGGCGCGGAGACGCGCAGCGAGCGCGCGAAGTTCTCTCTGCGCCTCCGCGCCTCCAAGTGAGGTGCATGAGTGTGGGCCGATGAGCGTAAGCCCAGATGCGCCATGTACTTGCCCGCGTGGACAGGTTGTACTCCTGGGAGGACAGGGGCACCGGCGGAGATCCACGCGTGGAGCTCCCGTGATGAGACGGAAACACCCGTATTAGCAAGGGTTTGCGCGGGTTCTGCGGGTGGTTGGGGGCTCTGGTAGGGCGAGTGGCGCGGCGGGGGCCCGGGGCTTGCAAAGAGGACGGGCACAACTGGCCCACGGGCGACAGTTACGGAGAACCACAGCCAGAGGGTGACGGAATGAATACGTTTTCACGCAAGCTGACCGTGCTTGCCTGCGTCAGCACCTTGGGGATGACGGGTGTGACCGGGTGCGCTTCGCTGAACAGAACGGAGCAGGGCGCCGTGATCGGCGCCGGCACGGGTGGCGCCATCGGGGCGGTAATCGGCAAGCAGACCGGGAGCACGGCGCGCGGCGCCATCCTGGGCGCGGTGCTGGGCGGCGCGGCCGGCGCGGTGATCGGCCGGCAGATGGACAAGCAGAGCCAGGAGCTGGAGCAGAGCCTTCCCAATGCCGAGGTGCAGCGCGTGGGCGAGGGGATCGCGGTGACGTTTGCGTCGGGGATTCTCTTCCCGCACAACAGCACGCAGGTCCTCCCGGCCGGGCAGAGCAACCTGGCGCAGCTCGCGCAGAGCCTGCAGCGCTACCCGGAGACCACGGTGCTCATCGTGGGGCACACGGACGCCAGCGGCACCGATCAGTACAACATGGGCCTGTCGCAGAACCGTGCCCAGTCGGCCGCCAACTTCCTGACCTCGCGTGGCATCGACCGCTCGCGCATCCGCACCGAGGGCCGCGGCGAGTCGGAGCCGATCGCCTCGAACGACAACCCGTCGGGGATGCAGCAGAACCGCCGCGTGGAGATCGCCATCTTCGCGAGCGAGCAGTACCGCCAGCAGATCCTCCGCGAGTACGGCAATCGCCCGCAGTAAGCCCGGTCCCGAGCCACGGAGCAGCATCGCCCCCGGCACACGCGTGCCGGGGGCGATTGTTTTGGGAACGAGAACGGGGAACGGGAGGGGACAGGGGGCAGCCGGCAACGGCTGGCCCCCACCCGGCTCGTCACCTCGCTGCCCCTCCCCCAGTAACCACCTGGCGGAGGGGCGCTGGCGTGCATCGGTGTGTACTGGCAGGGTGCGTCGCGGAGGAGAGCACGGGCAGCCGCGTCGGGCCCCTACCGGATCCATGCTGCACGCACGCGGCTCAGCCCCCTCTCCCGATAACAGAGGGCGCAGCCCTCTCCTGTTATCGGGAGAGGG
>JAUJMI010000512.1 GCA_030446945.1 Longimicrobium sp.
CCTCCGCGCCCCAGGCCGCGGCACCAGGCCGCCGCGCTCCCCTGCGCGTCGGCGGCGCGGGCGAAGGCGGCGCCCGCCTCCGCCCGGTGCCCCTCGCGCCGGAGCACGCGCCCCAGCCCCGCGGACGCCACCCCGCGCTCCGCCGGCGCGGCGGCGCGGGCGTAGCGGCGGTACGCATCGGCGGCACGGGGCCAGTTCCCCCCCGCCTCCTCGGCGCGGCCCAGCAGGAAGAGCCCTTCGGCGCCGCCCTCGCTCGCCAGCCACTCGCGCCCGCGCAAGAGCCCGCGCACCTCCGGCCACCCGTTCCATCCCGCGGCGGCGCGCGCGGCCAGCAGCACCACGGGCGGCGGCGCATCCGACCCCTTGGCGACGTGGGGATGCAGCCCGTTCCACGCGGCCCACGGGCGCCCATCGGCGAGGGCGGAGCGCGCCTGGTTCACCGCCACCAGCATCTCCGCGCGCGTCAGCCCCCGCAGCGGGTCCACGTCGAACGTCGAGGGGACGAGCGTCAGGTCCCGCAGCTCGCGGCGGACGTTCTCCTCCCCCCACGACGTGCCGATGGCCAGCCCCATCACCACCCCGGCGATGGCCGCCGCGGCGCTGAGCGTTTCGGAGAATCGGGTGCGCTGAGTGTAATGCATACTGCAGAAGCCGAGGTGTGCGCATCCGGCGGCGCCGGCGTAATCGCATCCACCGCGCACGAACCGTTCCCGATGTGGTTCCGCGACAGGGGATTTACCTGCTGGATGCGGCGGGGTGGAGGGGGTTGGACCCCGGCGGGCTGGCACGGGTTCCGCCGCTGAACAGCTGACGCATTCCAGGGAGACCCACGCGCCGCTGATCCTGGTTCAGTTCCGAAGTGCTATTATGCTGGCAGAAACAACCGCGTATTTTCAGCTATTCGCCCCTATGACACCCCTCAGCGTCCAGACGCCTCGAGAGATCGCCCGCACGGTCGCACGGCGCGTAAAGGTGCTTCGACTCGATCGCGGCTGGACGCAGGAGGAAGCCGCGGAACGCGCGGGGCTCGCCCTTGCGACATACCGCCAGTTCGAGCGAACGGGGCAGATCTCGCTCGAGCGTCTGCTCAAGCTGGCGGTGGTCCTGGATGCACTCGCCGGCTTCGATCACCTCTTCGTCCGCCCCCCGGCGCGGTCCCTCGCCGAGCTGGAGGAACTGGAGCGGCAAACACGCAAGCGGGGGAGGCGGCGCGATGCGAAAGCTTGAAGTACGCCTCGATTGGGGAGACGAGCAGCGTGTTGTCGGCACCCTGGCCGAACACGAGCGGCGCATCTACTTCGAGTATGATGCGCGGTTTCTCGGCTCCGGAATCCCCATCTCGCCTTTCAAGCTGCCCCTGCGCGCAGGACTGTTCGAGCACGCGGACCGGGACTTCGCCGCGGTGTTCGGGGCCTTCAACGACTCCCTGCCGGACGGCTGGGGGCTCCTGCTCATGGACCGCGAGTTCAGGAAGCGCGGATTCGATCCCGCTACCCTGACTCCGCTCGACCGCCTCGCCTACATCGGAACGCGCGGGATGGGCGCGCTCACCTGCCATCCTCCCACGGCAGCCGAGGAGAAGGATCAGGCTCTCGCGATCGACCTCGCCGCACTGGCCCGGCAGGCGGAGCGGGTTCTGGAGGGAAGCGCGGAGGAGGTTCTGCGGGCCCTGCGCATCGCCGGCGGATCCCCGGCGGGGGCGCGCCCCAAGGTCCTTGTCGGCGTCCGCGGCGACGGCCGGATCATCTCCGGCACCTCCGACCTGCCGGAGGGCTTCCGGCACTTCCTGGTCAAGTTCGGCTCACGGGAAGACTCCTCAGAGATCGGAGCGGTCGAGGCGGCGTACGCGCGCATGGCCGGGTACGCGAGCATCGACGTTCCCCCCGCTCGCTTGTTCGAGACGGCGGACGGGGGCCGCTACTTCGGCGCGGAGCGCTTCGACCGCGTCGGCAACGAGCGGGTGCACATGCACACGCTCGGCGGCCTTCTGCACGCGAACCACCGGGTGCCGTCGATGGAGTACGAGGGGTTCCTGCGAGCGACCCTCATCCTGACCAGGGACCATCGCCAGGTGGAGGAGGCGTTCCGGCGCATGGTCTGCAACGTGCTCGCCCACAATCGCGACGACCACGTAAAGAACTTCTCGTACCTCATGGGCCGCGACGGAGCGTGGCGCCTGGCCCCCGCGTACGATCTCGTGTTCTCGCATGGTCCCGGGGGACAGCACACCATGGCCGTCGTCGGAGAGGCCGCGCGCCCCACCGAGCGGGACATGCTCCGCGTGGTCGAGGGTTGCGATCTGGATCCGCGGCGGTCGCGTGAGATCATCCGGGAGGTTCGCGGGGCGGTGCAGCAGTGGCCGCGTTTTGCGAGCGAGGCCGGCGTATCG
>JAUJMI010000130.1:0-3127 GCA_030446945.1 Longimicrobium sp.
GAGTTCCAGCCGTACCAGGTGGAGACCAAGACCGGCAGCGTCCGCGGCGAGTAATACCGCGGTCCTGATGGAGCCCCGGGCGCGGCGAGGTGCCGCGTCCGGGCAGGATGGTGAAGGTGGTCCGTCTCGCGAAGCCGCGGGGCGGACCGCAAACCGAAACACGGGCGGCGGTGCCCGTCGCACCCCCGCGCGAGTGTGATTGCTTCGATGAAGATCAGCTCCACAGCGGGGACGGCGGAGAGCAGGAACACCACGGCGTTCGCGTCCGGCGACCGCACCCGGACGATCGGGTAAAGGTGCCCGTGCGCTCCCCCCGGCCGCGGCGCGACCTGCGCCTTGCTCGCCTCCCGCTGCTGCTGGCGTACCTCCTGGTGCTGCTCGCCACCCCGGTCGGCGAGGCGGGCTTCCTCTGGATGCACCTCGAGACCGCGCACTCCGTCCCCGCGCAGCCGAATGCGGACCAGGAGCACCCGGCCCGCTTGCGGCTCGGCGGGGGCGAGGCGATCTCCGCGCACGCACTCGAGCGCGAGCACCACGGGCTTCCTGCGCACGAGCACGACGCCATGCGGGAACGCGCAACCGGGCACGGCCACGCGCACCCGCATGCCCGTCCCCACGAGGAGGAGCGCGCAGCCGCCGATGCACCCGCGCATCACGGGCGCATCGCGAGCGCGGGCAGCGAGCCCCAGGCGCGATCCGTGGCGCCGGACCAGCCGCACGAGCACGGCGGCACGGTACACACGCACCAGCAGCAGCCCGCTCCAGATGTGGAGCTGCCGAACGGGGCGCTCTCCAAGCACTACCTCTCCCCTCCAACGCCGTCCGCCCCCCTCCCAAGCGCGGACGCTCGCTTGGCACGTCACGTCCTGCCGGCGCCGCACCTGGTGGCCGCGCGGATCGATACGCCTCCCCCCCGACTGCCGGGCTGATCCACAGTCACAGGCCATTCGCCTGTCCCGGAGCGCGACCGCGTTCGCCGGGTCAGGCGTGGGATGCCCCATTCGGCAGCCCGGTCTTTCGTGCGCCCGCGCATCGTGCGGCGAGAGCGAGGCTGGAGGCGTCTCGTGCCCGGCAATCACACGGGGATCTCGCATGAATCGACATAGCTGCGCCATCCGGCGTCATGGAGCGCGATGGGCACACTCCGCGCTGCTGGCCTGCGCCCTCGCGATCGGCGCCGCGTCGCTGCACGCGCAGAGCGATCCGCCGCGGCGCGACACGGCGGCGGTGCTCGACACGCTGCGCGTAACGGGACGCTTCGACAACCTGATCGGGATCGCGGCCACGGCGTCGCAGGGGCGGGTGGGCGCGGTGGACCTGCGCTCGCGCCCCATCACCCGCGAGGGCGAGCTGCTGGAGACGGTCCCCGGGATGATCGTCACCCAGCACTCGGGCGAGGGGAAGGCGAACCAGTACTTCGTGCGCGGCTTCAACCTGGACCACGGCACAGACTTCCAGACGCGCGTGGAAGGGATGCCGGTGAACATGCCCACGCACGGCCACGGCCAGGGGTGGACCGACCTCAACTTCCTGGTCCCCGAGCTGGTGAGCCACCTGGACTACCGCCTGGGCGTGTACCACGCCGAGCTGGGCGACTTCGGCAGCGCGGGCGGCGCGGAGTTCCACCTGGCGCGAACGCTGGAGCGCCCCTTCGTCACCCTGGGCGCCGGGCAGAACGGGCTGGCGCGCGCCGCCGCCGGGGCATCCACCCGTGTCCCGGGCGGCGACCTGCTGGCCGGCGGCGAAGCGCGCAGCTACGACGGCCCCTGGGAACGGCCGCAGGGTATCCGCAAGCTGGCCGCGGTGGCGCGCTACTCGGCCGGCCGCGGCCCGTCGCGCTATTCCGTGATGGCCATGGCGTACCGCAACCGCTGGGACTCCAACGACCAGGTACCGGTGCGCGCGGTGGACCGCGGCGTCATCGGCCGCCTGGGGCAGGTGGACTCCACCGACGGCGGGCGCTCCGAGCGCTACAGCCTGTCCGGCTCGTGGCGCCGCGCCGGCGCGCGCTCGGCCGACGAAGTGCAGCTCTTCGGCATCTACTCCGACCTGGACCTGTACTCCAACTTCACCTACTTCCTGGACGACCCCGAGCGCGGCGACCAGTTCAACCAAAAGGACCGCCGCGTCGTGCTCGGCGGCAACGCGAAGCACACGCGCGGCACGCGGGCGCTCGGCACGGAGCACCGGCTGACCCTGGGCGCGCAGACCCGCGCGGATCTCATCGGCGGGCTGGGGCTGTACCGCACGCAGGCGCAGCTCCGCCACGCCACCGTGCGCGAGGACCGGGTGCGCGAAACGGGCACGGGGCTCTTTGCCGAGGCGGAGTCCCGTTGGCGCCCCTGGCTGCGCAGCGTCGTGGGCGTGCGCGGCGACGGCTACACCTTTCACGTGGAGAGCGACCGTCCCGAAAACTCCGGGGATCGCCGCGCGGGGATCGTCAGCCCGAAGGCGTCGCTCGTGATCGCCCCCTCCCCGGCCGCGGAGCTGTACCTGAGCGGCGGCTTCGGCTTCCACAGCAACGACGCGCGGGGCACCACCATCACCGTCGACCCCGCCACCGGCGAGCAGGCCGACCGCGTCGACCCGCTCGTGCGCTCCCGCGGCGCCGAGGTCGGGTTGCGGCTGGCGCCGGTGCGCGGGCTGCGCTCCACGCTGACGGTGTGGGCGCTGGAGCTGGACAGCGAGCTTCTCTTCGTGGGCGACGCGGGCGCGACCGAGCCATCCGCCACCAGCCGGCGCAGCGGGGTGACGTGGGCGAACTTCTACCGCCCCGTCGCCGCCCTCTCGCTGGACGCCGACGTGTCGCTCGCGCGTGCCCGGCTCGCCGGCGTCCCCGCGGATGAGAGCCGCATCCCGGGCGCGCTGGAGCACGTCTTCGCCGGCGGCATTGCATGGGCGCCGCAACGCGGGCCGTTCGGCGCGCTCCGCGTGCGACACTTCGGCGCGTACCCGCTGGTGGAGGACAACTCGGTGCGCGCCGAGGCCGCCACGCTGGTGAATGCCGAAGCGGGCTGGCACCTGACGCGCCACCTCCGCCTGGAGGCGACTATCCTCAACCTGCTGAACTCGCGCGCGGCGGACATCCAGTACTACTACCCGTCGCGCCTGCGCGGCGAGCCGGCCG